>NZ_JBFULB010000317.1:0-4380 GCF_056400545.1 Stenotrophomonas sp. P5_A8
GCATTGGACAGCAGGTTGGCCAGGGCTTCGAACAGCAGTTCGCGGTCGCCGCTGACCGGTGGCAATGGCGCGGCGATTTCCAACTGCAACACCTGCTGCTTCTCTTCGGCCAGCGGCAGGTAGAACTGGTGCAGCTCCCGCAGCAGCTCGGGCACATCCACCTCGACGAAGGCCGAACGGCGCTGATGGCTTTCCAGTTCGGACACGCGCAGCAGGGCGGTGAAGCGCGCCATCAGCAGATCGGCTTCGACCAGCGCCTTGTCGATCTGGTCGGTGTGCGGATCGTTTTCGCCCAGTTCGACGCGGGTGCGGTACAGGTGTGCGCGCAGCCGGGTGAGCGGTGTGCGCAGGTCGTGGGCGATGCTGTCGCACACGCCTTTGACTTCGGTCATCAACTGCTCGATGCGTTCGAGCATGGCGTTGACGATGCTCGACAGCCGGTCGATTTCATCCGGACGCCCGGAAAGCGGCCGATCGTGATGACCTCGCTGGCGTTCATCGCCGGCGTCATCCCCCTGACTGGCTACGGGCGCCGGTGCGGTGAGTCGGCGCGAGATCGGCATGAGCGTGATCGGCGGCATGCTCTCGGGCACGCTGCTGGCGATCGTGCTGGTGCCATTGTTCTTCGTGCTGGTGCGTGGGGTGGGCAAGGCGCGCACCGTGCAATGAGGACCGGCGGGTCGTCACACGATTGTCGTGCCGGCCTCACCTGGCCTATGCCAACGCGTCGGTAACGTCACCCGTCACCGTCCCCCACGGAGACCTGCCATGTGGTTGCTCGACCGACTCTGGCCTGCACGGCCGGCCACGCAGACACCGCCGCCTGCAAGCCCCGCGGACGCCGCGCAGCGTCGCCCCGTGTTCAAGCGCCCGCTGCGCGTGGGACGCCCCCGGATGGCGGCGCCCTGGCAGAAAGTGGCACCGCCGCCGCGGCGGCGCAGCCACTAGCCCGGTGTACGGTCGGAAGGGTGGTTCACCCCGTCGTTGACCGGCACGTCGCCCAGCGCGTACGGGTTGATCCCGTCCAGGCAGCCGAGGTTGTAACCGTACTCGTCCGGCGAGGAGCGGCGCTGGTGGTGGGTGTAGATGCCGCAGATGCTGCAGAACCAGTGCCGGGCCACGTGGGTGTTGAACTGGTACAGACGCAGCGTCTGGTCGCCCTGGATCACCTCCAGGTCGGCCAGCTTTACCGAGCCCACGATCGCCCCCTTGCGCCGGCACAGCGAACAGTCGCAGCGCCGCGGCGACAGCACGCCGTCGGGAAGATGCAGGCGCAGGACCACCGCGCCGCAGTGGCAGCGGGCCAGATGATGGCGCTGGATCGGCACGCCGCCGATGGAACGCAGACCCTGCATGCGACAACTCCTGAGGGGTGGACCGGGGCCTGCAAGTATGCCGCCGGCCCAAACTGAACACGCAGATATGTTCCCCACACCCCGGTTATGGCTAACTAGCGCCCCGAACCAACGACGGAACGACGCGTGAAGAAGGCAGGACGATGGGGATTGGCGCTGGTGATGCTGGTCGCAGCGCTGTGGATCACCGGCCTGCTGGCCTACCAGTTGCCCGGTCCGGGGTGGTTGCGCGGGATCGCGATCGCGGTGTGGCTGGGCTTCGCGCTGACCACGGCAGTGGCGGTCGGGCGCGCGCGCGCCGGGCGCTGGCCGGGCGCGCTGTACGTGGCCGCGCTGGTGGCCTCGGGGGTGTGGTGGCTGCTGCTCACCCCGCGCCAGGACCGGGTCTGGGCCGATGACGTGGCCCAACGGCTGAAGGTCGTTGCGTTCGACGGACAGCATGTCGTGCTGGACAACGTCCGCGACTTCACCTGGCGCAGCGAAGACGACCACGACGTGCGCTGGGTGCGGCGCAGCTATGACCTGGACCAGCTGCGCTCGGCCGACCTGGTGATGTCCTACTGGATGGGACCGATGATCGCCCACACGCTGGTGTCTTTCGGCTTCGCCGACGGTCGCTACCTGGTGTTCTCGCTGGAGATCCGCAAGGAGCGCGGTGAGTCGTTCTCGGCACTGGGCGGGTTCTTCCGCAAGTTCGAGATGACCCTGGTGGCCTCGGAGGAAACCGACATCATCCGCGTGCGCAGCAACGTGCGTGGCGAAGATGTCTACCTGTATCGGCTGCACGGCATGACGCGCGAACAGCTCAAGGGCCTGTTCGTGTCCTACCTGGGCGAGGCACGCAAGCTGGATGCCGCCCCGGCGTTCTACAACACGCTTACCAGCAACTGCACCACCATCGTGTACGAACTGGCCAAGCAGATCGCGCCGGGCCTGCCGCTGGATTACCGGCTGCTGGTGTCGGGCTATTTCGCCGAGTATGCACGCGACCTGAGCGTGCTGACGCCGGGCGTGGACTTTGCCACGTTGAAGGCGCGCGGCCGCATCACCGATCGCGCACGCGCCGCCGGCGACGATCCCGATTTTTCCCGACTGATCCGCCAGGGCATGCCCGGCGCCGAGCAAGGAAGCGTTCCATGAAACGGCTGTCCATGAGGTTCCCGCGCCGCACGCTGCCGTTGCTGGCGGTGGTGCTGTCGCTGCTGCTGTCCAGCGGCTGCGCGATGGTGACCATGAAACAGGTGGCCCCCACCGACTACCTGGCCAACAAGCGCGGCGACGTGCTCACCTCGGGCAAGCTCAGCGCCGCCTCGCAGGAGACGTTGAGCGTGATCGGGCTGGACGAGGATACGTGCGCCAAGGACGTGGCGACCTGCCAGAAGACCCTGGAAGACACCGACGTGCTGCCCGAGGAACAGCGGCTTTCCGCGCTGTCCGAGTTGTGGGTGAAGAACGCGTTGGGGTTGAGCCCCAAGCCCAAGGATCGCGACAAGCATCCGATGAGCGATGCGGCGCTGGATGCGTGGCTGGAAGCGGCGCGCTATGCCTACGCCTACCTGTTTTTCAGTGGGCGCACGCCATCGGACCGGGCCTTCGAGGATCGCCAGACCCAGGTCCGCGACTATTACAACTACGCCGCCGAGCAGACCGCCGCGGTGGTATTCAAGCGCGCCCGCGAGAGCGCGCTGGAAGGGGAGGACTACAACGCACCGGTGGCCGGCGAGCGCTGGACGCTGACCTCGGACTTCGACGAGCTGCGCATGCCCAGCATTCCCACCGGCATGGTCTCGGCCTCGTCGCTGAGCTTTGCCGGCCTGCGCAGCACCTATCGCCGCGATGGCTTCGGCGCCGAACTGGTGGTGGTGATGGACCCGCCCAAGCTGATCGCCGCGGCGGACGGGCAGAAGGCCGAGATTCCCCAGTACAGTGAAATGTCGGCGATCAACGCCACCGCGCTGCTGCGCTTCAAGGGCGACACCCTCAAGCAGGTGCTGGACACCACCCAGGTGTTGTTCGATGTGTACTCACCGGAGTCCACCGAGAGCGTCAACTTGCACGGCGAGAAAGTGCCGCTGGCCGGCAACTTCACTGCGGCCTACGGCATGTGGCTGGCGCAGTCCGGCTTTGCCACGCAGTCGCTGYGCACCCTGTTCGGGCTCAGCGAAGGCATCGGCGAACCGCATATGTACCTGATGCAGCCATGGGACCCCAACCGCCGCATCATCTTCATGCTGCACGGTCTGGGCAGCAGCCCGGAGGCGTGGGTGAACGTGGCCAACGAGGTGATGGGCGACCCCGAACTGCGCAAGCACTTCCAGGTGTGGCAGGTGTATTACCCGACCAACGCGCCGATCGCATTGAACCGCTATGAGATCAACCAGGCGTTCAACAACACGCTCAAGCACTTCGATCCCGACGGCAGCACGCCGGCGTCCAAGGACATGGTGTTCATCGGCCACAGCATGGGCGGCGTGCTGGCGCGGTTGCTGGTCACCTCTTCGGGCGATGTGCTGTGGGACCAGCTGCTGGCCAACTATGACCTCAAGGGGGAACGCCTCAAGCGCGTGGAAGCCAAGCTCGGTCCGCTGCTGCACTTCACCGCCGAACCGAACGTGGAGCGCGCCATTTTCATTGCCGCCCCGCACAAGGGCACCGACATCGCCGGCAACCGTGTCGGGCGTCTGATCGGCCGGCTGGTGCGCCTGCCGATCACCCTGCTGGGCAAGTTCGAGGATGTGTTCCAGACATTGCAGCAGGCCGAAACGCAGTCCGCACAGCAGACCAAACTGCAGATCCCCAACAGCATCGACAACCTCAAGGCCAGCGATCCGTTCGTCAAGGCCGCCGGCGCGCTGCCGATCGAGCCGGGCCTGAAGTACCACTCGATCATCGCCCAGCGCAAACCGGACGTGCCGCTGCAGCAGTCCGACGATGGCCTGGTGCCGTACTGGAGCGCGCATCTGGACGGGGCGGTATCGGAGAAGGTGATCATCTCCGGGCACAGCGTGCAGGAAACCCCGCAGGC
>NZ_JBFULB010000318.1:0-4376 GCF_056400545.1 Stenotrophomonas sp. P5_A8
GGTACTCCACCGCCAGGATCGCAAAGCCGTGGCGCCCGCTCGGCAGCTCCACCTCAAACGCGTCATCCACGCGCTTTTTCAACAACGCCCGCGCCAGCGGCGAATCGATGCTGATCCATCCCGTCGGCGCGTCGGTCTCATCCGGACCGACGATGCGATAGCGGCTCACCTCGCCGCTGTCCACGTTTTCCAGTTCCACCCATGCCCCGAAGAACACCGCCTGCGGGTCGGTCGGCGGCTGGTCGACGATGCGCAGCGCGTCCAGCCGCTTGGTCAGGTACCGCACGCGGCGGTCGATCTCGCCCAACTGCTTCTTGCGGTAGGTGTATTCGGCGTTCTCCGAGCGGTCGCCTTCGGCCGCGGCGGCTGCCAGTGCCTTGACCACGTCCGGGCGGCGCACGCGCCACAGGTCGTCCAGTTCGACTTTCAGCCGCTGGTGACCCTGTGCGGTGATCAGGGCCGTACTCTTTTCCGCAGGGGGACGCCAACGCGACATCAGGTCTGTCTGTGCTCTTGGAAAGGTGCCGCGCCCGACGGCGCGACACGCAGTATCAACGTTTGCCGCCGAAAATACCGCCAAGCAGGCCGCGCACGATCTGGTTGCCCAGCTTGGTACCCACGGTGCGCGTGGTCTGCTTGGCCATGGTCTCGATCATGCCCTGGCGGCGCTTGGTGCCGAAGATCGCATCCTTGATCGACTGGCCGAAGCCGCCTTCCTGCGCCTCGTCCTGCTGACGCGWCCGCGCGGCAGGGGCATCGGCCTGTGCGACCGACTTCTGCGCGCGTTGGGCCAGCAGTTCCGCCGCCGATTCGCGGTTGATCGCAGCGTCGTAGCGCGTGCCGACCGGGCTGCCAGCGCGCACCTGCGCACGTTCGGCCTCGGTGATGGCGCCCATCCGGCAGCGCGGCGGCGCGATCTGGGTCTGTTGCACGGGTGAGGGAATGCCCTTGTCCTGCAGCGTGGACACCAGCGCCTCGCCGGTGCCCAGCTTGGCCAGTACGGCGGCGACATCGAGCTTGGGATTGGGCACGAAGGTTTCCGCTGCGGTCCTTACTGCCTTCTGGTCGCGCGGGGTGAACGCGCGCAACGCATGCTGCACCCGGTTGCCCAGCTGGCCGAGGATGTTGGCCGGCACGTCATCGGGGAACTGCGAGCAGAAGTACACGCCCACGCCCTTGGAGCGGATCAGCCGCACCACCTGCTCGATGCGCTGGACCAGCGCCGGTGGCGCATCGTCGAACAGCAGGTGCGCTTCGTCGAAGATGAAGACCAGCTTGGGCTTGTCCAGATCGCCCACTTCCGGCAGCGTCTCGAACAGTTCGGACAACAGCCATAGCAGGAAGGTCGAATACAGCCGGGGCTTGAGCACCAGCTGGTCGGCGGCAAGGATGCCGATCACGCCACGACCATCGTGGTTGACGCGCATGATGTCGGCCAGTTCCAGCGCCGGCTCGCCGAAGAACGCTTCACCGCCGTCCTGCGACAGGCGCAGCAGCGAACGCTGGATGGCCGCCACGCTCTGCGCACTGACCAGCCCGTATTCGGTGGAGATGTCCTTGCGCTCTTCTGCGACCAGGCCGAGCAGGGCGCGCAGGTCGTCCAGGTCGAGCAGCAGCAGGCCGCGGTCATCGGCCAGCTTGAACACGATGTCGAGCACGCCGGACTGGGTGTCGTTGAGTTCCAGGATGCGCGCCAGCAGGGTCGGGCCCATTTCGCTGACGGTAGTGCGCACCGGGTGGCCGAGCTTGCCGTACAGGTCCCAGAACACCGTCGGGCTGGCGGCAGGCGCGTAATCGGTCACGCCGATCTCGGCGGCGCGCTGCAGCAGCGCCTCGGTGCCCGCGCCGGCCACGGCCAGGCCGGCCACGTCGCCCTTCACATCGGCCAGGAACACCGGCACGCCGATCCGCGAGAAACCTTCGGCCAGGGTCATCAGCGTGACGGTCTTGCCAGTGCCGGTAGCGCCGGCCACCAGGCCGTGGCGGTTGCCCAGGCGGGGTTGCAGGGTCACGGCGATATCGTCGGTGATGCCTTTGCCGAGCAGGATCGGATCCATGGTCAACTCGCTTGTGGAGGTGCTATGTGAATGGGCAGGATTCTAAACGTCGGCGCAGGCCGGGTCGCTTGGCGGGTTGCCCCGATGCAAGCGGCGCGGCTACTCTGCCCCATCTTTCGCACACAGTGCCAAAAATGCCCGTTCCTGTCTTGCTTGTCCGTGGTTGGCCGCTGTTGGCGCTGGCTGCAATGCTGTCATTCGTGCCAGAGGCACATGCCCAGCGGGTTTCCGCGCGTGATCGGGTCAAGGTCGAGGCGCTGGAGCAGCGCATGGCCGCGGCCGAGAAGCGCTACCGCGCCGCGCTGGTGCTGGTGGCCAACGCCGATCCCAAGGGCAAGAACGAAGGCGACGCCGCGCTGGAGGACATGGAGGACGTGATCAGCGCCTGCGTGGCCCAGAAGGGCTGCCAGGTGAGCAACATGCTGCCGGCCTACAAGCGCCTGCTCAAGGACAATGCCGACACCCGCGACAGCGAAGGCGATGAACTGGCCAGCGATGGCGGCCTGCTCGAAGCCGATCCGGACCACACCGGGCCGTTGGCTGCCGACGTGCCTGAGGCGGCACGCGCCGCAGCGCTGCTCAATGACAAGCGCCACGCCTTCGACAGCATGGTCGAGTACAACCCGGCCGTGCAGGCCGGCATCCGCCGCTGGCTGACCGACATGCGCCCGGCGTTGATGACCACCTACGAGAACTACCAGAACCTGCGCGCGGTGATGTGGCCCGAGTGGGAGAAGCGCGGCCTGCCCGAAGCGTTGCTGTTCGGGATCATGGCCAAGGAATCCAACGGCCGCGTGCATGCGTCCTCGCGCGCCGGTGCGGCCGGGCTGATGCAGTTCATGCCCGCCACCGGCCGTCGCTTCGGGCTGGGGCCGGACGGCACCGGCTTTGACACCCGCTTCGACGCGCGCAGTGCCGCCGAGGCCAGTGCCACCTACCTCAACGAACGCATGCGCGAGCTCAACAACAACGTCGAGCTGTCGCTGGCCGGCTACAACGGCGGTGAGGGCCGTGCCGCGCGCGTGTTCAAGCAGAGCGCCGGGCAGAGCTTCTGGACCGACAGCGTCTACAACCAGTTCCCCGGCGAGACCAAGGATTACGTGCCGATGGTGATCGCCGCGGCGTGGATCTACCTGCACCCGCAGCAGTACGGCGTGGAGTTCCCGAAGATCAGCGCGCAGCCGGCCACCATCCGCCTGGCCAAGTCCACCACCATCTACGAGCTGACCATCTGCCTGGGCAGCGCCGGCACCCGCGATGGCTACATGCGCGCGCTGCGCAACCTCAATCCGCGTTACGAAGCCGACGGCTGGATCCCGGCGGGCACCACGATCAACGCCACCACCCGCATCGCCGGGCTGTACAACCGCTATTGCGTGAGCGGCCCGCGCGCCGATCTGGCCCGTACGCTGATCACCGCCGACCTCAACGCGGCGATCGTGCGCCCGAGCGTGGCCAGCTATACCGGCAACGTGGCGGTGGGCAGTGTGGTGCCGGTGACGCAGGTCCAGGCCAGTGCAGTGGCGGCCACGCCGATCGCACCGGTGGCCACCCCGGCCGCCAAGCCCAAGGCCAAGGCCAAGCCGGTACGCAGCCACAAGGTGGGCAAGGGCCAGACGCTGGGCGCGATCGCCGACAAGTTCCAGTGCGACGTGCGTGAACTGGCGCGCGCCAACGGGCTCAAGGCCCCGGCGTACGCGCTCAAGCARGGCCAGGTGCTCAAGCTGCAGGGCTGCGACAGGTAAGCGCGGGCCGGATCGGGTAGGCTGCCGGCATCACGCCTGCGGCCCCCGCGCCACAGCACATCCATCGCCGGCCGTGGCGTTTCGCCGCGGCCCTCAGGTACACGCATACAGGACAGCAAGATGGATATCACCGCGATCAACGAGATGTTCGCCAACATCCGCGAGAACACCGATTGGGACCTCAACGGCCCGATGCTGTGGGGCTACTTCTTCGTCAACACCACGCCGGAGCCGCTGACCGGCCTGTCGGAAAAGCTGGTCGAGCTGGGCTACACGCTGGTGGAGATCTTCGAGCCGGACCTGGAAGAAGGCGAAGCGCCGTATCACGTGCTGCACGTGGAGCGCGCCGAAGTGCACACCGAGGCCTCGCTGGACGCCCGCAACCACGAGCTGCAGGCCCTGGCCGAAGCCAATGGCGTGGAAGACTACGACGGCATGGATGTGGGCCCGGTCGAGATCTGACCGCAGCGGACCGCGTCCCACAAAAAACGCCCCGATTTCCCGGGGCGTTTTTCGTGGGCGCGAGCCCCGGTAGTGCCGGCCGCTGGCCGGCTCCCCGTAATGCCTGCAATGC
>NZ_JBFULB010000319.1:0-4351 GCF_056400545.1 Stenotrophomonas sp. P5_A8
TCCACAGGCTCAGGGCCGCATCGCCGGACGCGTCTGATCCGGCATGGGCGAAGTCCTGCACTTCCTCGGCATTGATGCGGCCGGTGAACGCGGCAACCTCGGCGGCGGTGAGCTTGCATTCGAGCAGCCGCGACAGCGTGGATGCGGTGCTGTCCTGGGCCATTGCCGCGGCAGGAGCGAGCAGGCCGAGCAGGGCGCACAGGGTGGTGGACTTGATGGACATGGAGCCTCGATGGGTTGGGTATTCGTGCTGGGTGGGGCCGGGCGCACGTTCCGTGTGAGCACGTCGCCGCGGCGAACGAATTCTGCCCGATTCCTCATGGCGTTTGCATGCGTGCGCGCACGCCGGCTTGAAGATGTGAAGATGTAGCAAAGATCACATTTTCGATGTGTAGTATCATGCCGCGCTTGATCATTGCCTCGGGCCATTGCCCGTCTCTCGGTCATCCTTCCTGCAGTACCGTGGAATTCCACGCGGCCGTCCGGGATCGCCTGTTGCCACCCCTCTTCGCGCATCTTGCCGCGTTCTTCCGGAGGCGGTTTTTTCCTGTGCCGTGCGCGGGACCTCGGGCGTGGTGATGGCCATGCTTCCAGGAGAAAGCACCCATGCAGGACCGCCACGCCGCACATGCCCATTTCGGCTGGTTCAAACGCCGTCGCCAGGTACAGGTGGACGAAGTCACCGTGGTCGATTGACCGATGCTGAAAAAGGCCGTCGGTGCCGCCGCACTCGGCAACGCGATGGAGTGGTTCGACTTCGGGGTCTACGGCTATATTGCGGTCACCCTGGGGCAGGTGTTTTTTCCCTCCAGCAATCCCACCGCACAACTGATCGCCACCTTCGCCACGTTCACCGTCGCCTTTCTGGTGCGTCCGCTGGGCGGCTTGGTATTCGGTCCGTTGGGCGACAAGTACGGGCGGCAGAAAGTACTGGCGTTCACCATGATCCTGATGGCGCTGGGCACCTTCAGCATCGGCCTGATTCCGTCCTATGACCGCATCGGGTTGTGGGCGCCGGCGTTGCTGCTGCTGGCGCGGCTGGTGCAGGGTTTCTCCACCGTTGGCGAGTACGGCGGTGCGGCGACCTTCATCGCCGAATACGCCACCGACCGCAACCGCGGGCTGATGGGCAGCTGGCTGGAGTTCGGCACGCTCGGCGGCTGCATCGCCGGCGCGGGCACCGTGACGGCGCTGCACATGGCCTTGAGCAGCGCGCAGATGCTGGACTGGGGCTGGCGCATTCCGTTCCTCGTGGCCGGCCCGCTCGGCCTGCTGGGGTTGTACATGCGGATGAAGCTCGAAGAAACCCCGGCCTTCCGTGCCTATGCTGAAGATGCCGAGAAGCGTGACCACGAACGCCCCGGTCTGGGTGCGCTGTTCCGCGTGCATTGGCCGCAGCTGCTCAAGTGCGTGGGCCTGGTGCTGGTGTTCAACGTCACCGACTACATGCTGCTGACCTACATGCCCAGCTACCTGAGCGTCACGATGGGGTATGCCGAAAGCAAGGGCCTGCTGCTGATCATCATCGTGATGCTGGTGATGATGCCGCTCAACGTGGTCGGCGGGCTTTTCAGCGACAAGCTGGGCCGCCGTCCGATGATCATCGGCGCCTGTATCGCTCTGTTCGCGCTCGCCATCCCGTGCCTGAAGCTGATCGGCACCGGCAACGACTGGCTGATCTTCCTGGGGCTGATGCTGCTGGGGCTGGCGCTGGTGTGTTTCACCAGCTCGATGCCCTCCACGCTGCCGGCGCTGTTCTACACCCCGGTGCGTTACAGCGCGCTGTCCATCGCCTTCAACGTATCGGTGTCGTTGTTCGGCGGCACCACGCCGCTGGTCACCGCCTGGCTGGTGGAGCGCACCGGCGACCCGCTGGTACCGGCGTACTACCTGATGGGTGCGGCGGTGATCGGGGTGATCACCATGCTGTTCGTCAACGAGACCGCGCGCATGCCGCTGCGTGGCTCGCCACCTGCGGTGGCCAGCGAGGCCGAGGCGCGTGCGCTGCTGCGCAGCGATGCACCGATGACCGTGGACAGTGCCCAGCCGACGCTGCCCGAGGCAGTGGCGCCGGACGAGGCGCGGCCGGCGTAAACAGGGGCCGGGACGACAGGATGACGGCGGTCGCCTGCGCGCGCCCGCCGCTGCGGCATACTGGGCCCAGTTCATAAGGAGCTGGACCATGACACGGACGATGATGGGGCGGGTTCTGCTGCTGTTGGCGGTCTTTACCGCGATGGGGGCTGTGATGGCCGGTGATCGGCTGACGTTGGACGCGGCACGGCGTGCCGTCGCGGCGACACTCGATATGCTACCGCCCGACGACATCGTTTTCGATTATCGACCGGTCGACATTCGCGTGGCCGACATCGACGGCGCGGGCACGCGCGGCATCGTGTACACCTACACCGCCACTACCTCCGGCTCGACCGGCAATCGACCCAACGAACTGGTGGTGATGACCGCGCTGCGGCCGGGGGATCGGCGGGGACAGTCGGCGTATCCCGGCAACGTGTCGTCCGATGACGTGGCGTTCGCGATCCTCCGCGAGGTGGGGTACGCCAACGAGGTGTCGGTCCACATCCCGGGCGAACTCACGGGTCTTGAGGTGGTGGGTGGGGAAATCCAGGTGCGCTTCGAAAGTCGGCTTGAATCGCCCACCTGCCAACGCGCAGCCGTCACCGCCGGTGGTGAGGCGCGCGCCAACGACTGCCCGCCACCGGGGCCGCACCGCTGGCGCTATCGCTGGACGCCGGGGCATCTGACCCGCGTTGCAGGCGATTAGTCCGTCCGGCATGGCGCCACCCCAGGTGCGGACGAGGGTGACGATGCGGCAGGCCTTGCACCGGTCGCACTCGCACCGTCCTCACGATGATTCCACGCGTTGCTGCTTGCCTGGCCCCTAAGCTGGAACTCCCGTCGCGACGTTCTCTTCCCATGACCACAGCACTGCGTGATCTCGACGCGCTTGAACCCATCGATATCGATGGGCTGAAAGCGCAGGGCGTGCCACCGGTCGCCCAGTATCTGGTGGACCAGGAAAAATTCGTTCTGCTCGGTGGTAAACGCGGTATCTACCGCCTGGCCGGTGCGGACACGGCGTGCTACTTCACCAGCCTGGATCAGATCCGCCTGCACCTGCTGGGACAGGCGATGACCCGGTTGACCGTGGAGCTGGCCTAGCGGTTCAGAGCCCGCCGTGCCGCGGCAGCGGTGCAGGCACGTTCAACTGACCGCCTGCGGCCACGTACGCCGCCAACGCCTTGCCCTGGCTGAGCAGATGCCGGTTCATCATCTGCTCGGCCGCTTCCGGCTCGCGGTTGCGGATGCATTCCATCAGGGCGCGATGCTCGGCCAAGGACTGCGCCATGCGGCCGGGGGTCAGCAACTGCCGGCCGCGATGCATCTTCAGGATGCGGTGCAGGTCGTGGGTGACGCGTATCAGCCACGGGTTCCCGGCATGGGTCTGCAGGCTCTCGTGAATCAGGTAGTTGTTGCGGTAATACTCGGCCAGGTCGCCCGCAGCGGCGGCGGCCTCCATCGCGTCATGCAGCGCTTGCAGCTGGACCACGCCCTCCTCATCGATGCGCTTGACCGCCTCGTGCACGCAGCGGCCTTCCAGCATCGCCATCACCGGGAACAGCTGGTTGAGGTCTTCCAGGGTGAGCCGGGTAACGCGGCTGCCGCGACCGGCATCGAGCTGCACCAACCCTTCGGCGGCCAGCAGCTTCAGACTCTCGCGCAGCGGGGTGCGGCTGATGCCCAGTTCCTCGGCGAGCATCGGCTCGTCGATCCATTCGCCCGGTGGCAACGCATAGTCGTAGATCTTCTGGCGCAGCCGCTCGGCCACTTCTTCATACAGCGGCACGCGTTTCTTCGACAGGCGGGGACCAGGGGCCAACGGCATGGCAGCGCTTCATGGAGGGGTGTGCAGCATTCTACCGGGTCATGGCGGGCCTGACGGGCAGGCCCGCCGTGGGCTCACATCCAGCCCGGCACGACGAACAGCAGCCATGCCAGCAGCGGGCCGAAGGCCACCACCAGGCCGCTGTAGACCAGGAAGCGGCGGAACAGGGCTTCGCGCTCTTCCTTCGCGGCCGAGGCCACCACCAGTGCGCCGTTGGTCGAGAACGGGCTGACATCCACCACGGTGGAGGAGATTGCCAACGCGCAGATGACGCCGGCGGCGCTCAGATGCCCCTGCATCAGGAACGGCACCGCCAGCGGAATCGTGGCGCCGAGCACGGCCGCCGACGACGCGAACGCCGAAACGATGCCACCGACATAGCAGACCAGCAGCGCGCCCAGCAGCGGAATGCCGATCGCACCCACGCCATGCCCGATGTAATCC
>NZ_JBFULB010000320.1:0-4346 GCF_056400545.1 Stenotrophomonas sp. P5_A8
GTTGCTGGAGGACGCGTTGGCGTCGGCGAAGCGGGCGAGCGTGGTCGATCCCTCGGCGCAGTTGTTGGCCGACCAGATCGCCCACGTACAGATGGAAGCCACGCGGGCCGAATAGGGCTGCGCGTCAGCGCATGAAGAATTCGACCGGGAACGCCGTTCCACGGGCGCCGAACGGTCGTCGGGCACCGTGGGAAGCGGGGCGGCGCTGCGGAATGCCGCGTGAGCTGGCGGGACATGTTCCGCGCGACTGCGCCGGGACGGCCTCGCGCAGTCAGCCGTGATCCAACGGCCTGGCCACCCGGAAAACAAAAACGCCGTGGCAAGCCACGGCGTTTCGCTGCCAAGGGGGTGTTGCACCTCACCCCAGCAGCTTGCGCACCTTGTTCAAGGCCACGATGAAGCGCTCGATCTCCTCATGCGTGTTGTAGAACGCCAGCGAGGCACGGCAGGTCGCGGCCACGCCGTAGTACTGCAGCAGCGGATGAGCGCAGTGCTGCCCCGAGCGGATGGCCACGCCTTCCAGGTCGAGCAGGGTGGCCAGGTCGTGCGCGTGCGCGCCTTCGATCAGGAAGGAAACCACGGCCGCCTTGTGCGGCGTGGTGCCGAAGATGCGCAGGCCGTCAATCTTGTTGAGCTCTTCGGTGAAGTGCGCCAGCAGCTCGGCTTCGCGGGTTTCCACGTGCGCCAGGCCGAGGGATTCGAGGTAGTCCACCGCTACGCCCAGGCCGATGAAGCCGGCAATGTTCGGGGTGCCGGCTTCGAACTTGTGCGGGGCATCGTTGAACACGGTGCCCTCGAAGCTCACTTCCTTGATCATCTCGCCGCCACCGATGAACGGCGGCATCGMGTCGAGGTGTTCGCGGCGGGCCCACAGCGCGCCGGTGCCGGTCGGGCCGCACATCTTGTGCCCGGTGATGGCGTAGAAGTCGCAACCGATGGCGGCCACGTCGACCTTGCGGTGCGGCACGGCCTGGGAGCCGTCGACCACGGTGATGATGCCGCGCTTGCGTGCTTCACGGCAGATCTCGCGCACCGGGTTGACCGTGCCGAGCACGTTGGAGACGTGGGCCACGGCCAGCAGCTTGACCTCGGCGGTCATGGCACGACGCAGGGCGTCCAGGTCGAGCGCACCGTCGGGGGTGATCTCGGCCACGCGGAGGGTGGCGCCGGTGCGCTCGGCGACCAGCTGCCACGGCACGATGTTGGCGTGGTGCTCCATGCGCGAGACCAGGATGACATCACCGGCCTTCAGCCGCGGCAGCGCCCACGAGTACGCGACCAGGTTGATCGCGAAGGTCGTGCCGCTGCATAGCACCAGCTCGCTGGGGCGCACGTTGAGGAAGCGCGCGAGCTTGTTGCGTGCGCCCTCGTAGGCGTCGGTGGCCTCGGTGCCCAGGGCATGCACGGCGCGGCTGACGTTGGCGTTGTAGCGGCGGTAGAACTCGTCCACCGCGCCGATCACCTGCACCGGCTTCTGGCCGGTGTTGGCGTTGTCGAAATAGACCAGCGGCTTGCCGTGCACTTCGCGCATCAACAGCGGGAAATCCAGGCGCACGCGATCCCAGTCCGGGGCCGCCACGGTATCGGCCGCCGGGCGCGGGGTGGACAGGTTCATGCCACGCCTGCCCGTGCCAGGGCCAGGTCGAGCTGGCGGCGCAGCTGTTCGGTCAGGCGTGCGTCGAGCGCGTTCAGCGGTTCATGGCAGAACGCGGCACTGAGCAGCTGCTGGGCCTGGTCGGCGGGCAGGCCGCGCGAGCGCAGGTAGAACAGCGCATTGGTGTCCAGCTGGCCAACGGTGGCGCCGTGCGCGGCCTTCACTTCGTCGGCGTCGATCACCAGCGTGGGCTGGGTATCGATCTCCGCGTCGGCCGACAGCAGCAGGTTCTTGTTGGACAGGTTGGCATCGGTGCCATCGGCGCCGGCGCGGATGTGGATGCCGCCGTGGAAGACCACCCGGCTGCGGTTGGCGGCGACGCCACGCCACACCATTTCCGAGGCGGTATCGCGCGCGATGTGCTCGATGCCCAAGCGGGTGTCGACGTGGCGACGGCCATTGCCGAGCAGCACGCCGTTGGCAGTCAACTGGGCGTTGTCGCCTTCCAGGCGCACGTTGAACTCGTGGCGGCTGAGCGCGGCGCCCAGTTCCAGGTCGATGCGACGGTACTGCGCGTTGCGGGCCAGCACGGCATCGGTACGCAGCAGGCTGGTGGCGCGGGTGGCGTCGGCCTGCACGCGGGCATGCGAGAGCACGGCGTCCTGGGCCAGGTGCACGTGCACCAGGGTGTTGCCCAGGTGCGCGGCATCGCCGACGTGCAGGTGATGTTCGACCACGCCGAGCGCGGCGCCGCTGCGCAGCTCGATCAGGTGGCGGTGGTGCCAGGCCAGGTCGGCGCTGCCGGCCACGCTGACAAACACCAGCTGCAGCGGCAGGTCGATCTTCGCAGCTTCGTCCACGCGCACCAGCACGCCTTCGTCGGCAAGGGCGGCGTTGAGGCGGGCGAACACTTCTTCGCTGCGCTCGAAACGACGGCCGAGGAAGCGCAGGGCTTCATCGCCGGCGGCCAGTGCCGAGGACAGCGTCTGCAACTGCACGCCGGCGGGCAGCGCGCCCAGGTCGCTCAGTGCATCGGACGGGCGGCCGTTGACGAACACCAGGCGCGGCGACGGGATGTCGGCCAGCAGCGCAGCATCGACCTCGGCGGCCGCAAGCGGCGCGGGGCTGAAGCTGCGACGCTCCAGCTGGCGCAGCGAGGTGTACTTCCAGGCTTCGGTACGCGGGCCGGGCAGGCCGGCCTGCAGGGCGGCATCCAGTTCGGCACGACGCGCGTCGCTGCCGCAGAAGCCGCTGGCGAGGGAATCCAGCAGGACGCTCATCAGACCGCTGCCTCGGGAACGACGCGATCTTTCAGGAAGTGGTAGCCGTGGGCTTCCAGTTCCAGCGCCAGCTCCGGGCCACCGGTCTGCACGATTTTGCCGTCGGCCAGCACGTGCACCACGTCCGGCTTGATGTAGTCCAGCAGGCGCTGGTAATGGGTGATCACGATGAACGAGCGGTCCGGCGAGCGCAGCGCGTTGACGCCGTCGGCCACGCTCTTGAGCGCATCGATGTCCAGGCCGGAGTCGGTTTCATCCAGGATCGCCAGCTTGGGCTCGAGCACGGCCAGCTGGAAGATCTCGTTGCGCTTCTTCTCGCCACCGGAGAAGCCTTCGTTGACGCCACGGTGCAGCAGCTCGTCCTTCAGGTGCAGCACGGCCAGCTTCTGGCGCACCAGCTTGAGGAACTGCATTGAATCCAGTTCTTCCTCGCCACGCGCCTTGCGCTGGGCATTGAGCGCGGCGCGCAGGAAGTAGGTGTTGTTCACGCCGGGGATTTCCACCGGGTACTGGAAGGCCAGGAACAGGCCGGCGGCGGCGCGTTCTTCCGGCGCCAGGTCCAGCAGGTCGCGGCCTTCGAACTGCACGCTGTCGGCGCTGACGTCATAGCCTTCGCGACCGGCGAGCACGTTGCCCAGGGTGGACTTGCCGGCGCCGTTGGGGCCCATGATGGCGTGCACCTGGCCCGGCTTCACGCCGAGCGAGAGGCCCTTGAGGATGTCCTTGTCGCCGATGCGGGCGTGGAGGTTGTCGATCTTCAGCATGATACGAATCCGGGGTAGAGCCACGCCATGCGTGGCTGAAAAATTCAAACGAAGGCGGCTGTGGGGTTAACCCACGGACCCTTCCAGCGAGACTTCCAGCAGCTTCTTGGCTTCCACCGCGAACTCCATCGGCAGCTCGCGGAAGACCTGCTTGCAGAAGCCGTCGACGATCATCGACACGGCGTTTTCCTGGTCGATGCCGCGTGCGCGGCAATAGAACAGCTGGTCGTCGGAGATCTTGGAGGTGGTCGCCTCGTGCTCCACCGTCGCACTCGGGTTCTTKACCTCGATGTACGGGAAGGTATGCGCGCCGGACTTCTTGCCGATCAGCAGCGAATCGCACTGGGTGTAATTGCGCGCGCCGTCGGCGTTGCGGTCGACCTTGACCAAGCCACGGTAGGTGTTCTGGCCGCGACCGGCGCTGATGCCCTTGCTGACGATCTTGCTCTTGGTTCGCTTGCCGATGTGGATCATCTTGGTGCCGGTGTCGGCCTGCTGGCGATGATGGGTGAGCGCGACCGAGTGGAACTCGCCCACCGAGTCGTCGCCCAGCAGCACGCAGGAGGGGTACTTCCAGGTGATCGCCGAGCCGGTTTCCACCTGGGTCCAGGTCACCTTGCTGCGCGCGCCACGGCATTCGGCACGCTTGGTGACGAAATTGTAGATACCGCCCACGCCGTTCTCATCGCCCGGGTACCAGTTCTGCAC
>NZ_JBFULB010000321.1:0-4334 GCF_056400545.1 Stenotrophomonas sp. P5_A8
AGGTAACGGTCGTAGCAGTCGCCTTCCTTGCCGAGCGGGATGTCGAAATCGACCGCGTCGTACTTGGCATAGGGCTGCTTCTTGCGCAGATCCCAAGCAATGCCCGAGCCGCGCAGCATCACGCCGGTCATGCCCCAGGCATGCGCCAGCTCGGGGGTGACCACGCCGATGCCGACAGTGCGCTGCTTCCAGATGCGATTGTCGGTGAGCAGGGTTTCATACTCGTCCACGCGCTTGGGGAACTCAGCGGTGAAGTTTTCCAGGAAATCGAGCAGCGAACCTTCGCGCGAGGCGTTGAGGTTCTTCAGGGCGTTGCCCTTGTGCCAGCGCGATTCCTTGTACTTGGGCATGCGGTCCGGCAGGTCGCGGTAAACGCCGCCCGGACGGTAGTACGCCGCGTGCATGCGCGCGCCGGAGACCGCTTCATAGCAATCCATCAGCTCTTCGCGTTCACGGAAGGCGTACAGCATGACCGCCATCGCGCCCAGATCGAGCGCGTTGGAGCCCAGCCACATCAGGTGGTTCAGGATGCGGGTGATT
This sequence comes from Stenotrophomonas sp. P5_A8, assembly GCF_056400545.1. Classification (NCBI taxonomy): domain Bacteria; kingdom Pseudomonadati; phylum Pseudomonadota; class Gammaproteobacteria; order Lysobacterales; family Lysobacteraceae; genus Stenotrophomonas; species Stenotrophomonas sp. P5_A8. The sequence goes on from NZ_JBFULB010000321.1 coordinate 541, forward strand.
TCGTCGAACATGGTGCGGATGTACTGCGCACGCTCAGGCGCTTCGATCCCCATCAGGGTTTCGATCGCGCGCACGTAGGCGTGCTCGTTGCACATCATCGACACGTAATCCAGGCGATCCATGTAACCGATCGACTGGTTGAACGGCTTGGATTCGGCCAGCTTTTCGGTACCACGGTGCAGCAGGCCCACGTGGGGGTCGGCACGCATGATGGTTTCGCCGTCCATTTCCAGGATCAGGCGCAGCACACCGTGCGCGGCCGGATGCTGGGGACCGAAGTTCATGGTGTAGTTGCGGATTTCCTGGCGCAGTTCGGCCGGGTTGCTCGCAAAGGCCTGGTGGGCCTGGGTGAATTCGCTCACTTGCTTGCCTCCGACTGCGCGGATTCACCGGCAGCGGTCTGGAAACGGGCGTCGTCACGGATCACGCGCGGCACGCCGACGCGCGGTTCGACCGAGGTGACCGGTTCGTAGATGACGCGCTGCTTTTCTTCGTCGTAGCGCACTTCGACGTTGCCGATCAGCGGGAAATCCTTGCGGAACGGATGGCCGACGAAACCGTAGTCGGTCAGGATCCGGCGCAGGTCCGGATGGCCTTCGAAGATCACGCCGAACAGGTCGAACGCTTCGCGCTCGAACCAGTTCAGGCCCGGCCACACGTTGGTCAGCGAGGCAACCACCGGCAGTTCCTCATTCGGCGCAAAGCAACGGATGCGCATGGTGAGGTTGTGCTGGTAGGAGCGCAGCTGGGCGACCACGGCGAAACGCTGCAGCGGGATCGGCTGCGGCTGGGCGCCATCGCTGGTTTCGCGGGTGGGGAATTCACCCCAGGCGAAACGACCGACAGACTTGCCCTCGACGCCACGGCTAAAGCCCTGGGACGACACATCGGCCGTATCCCATTCGTCGCTGCCGTAGCCGAGGTAGTCCAGGCCGCACAGGTCAACGGCCTGCTCGAAACCGAATTCGTCGCGCAGCGCCACAGCAGTGGCATGCCAGTCAGCGGCGGGCACTTCCAGCGTCACTTCGCCGCGGGGTTCGACCACGAAGACCTGCGCACCTGCGAAACGTGCGGAAAGTCGGTCGATGAAGGAAGGTGCTTGCTCTGCCATGGGGGCTTGGCGTGCTCTTGTCAGGAGGGATGTCAGCGGGCGATGGTCTGCGTACGCCAGATCTTCTTCTGCAATTGCAGGATCCCGTACACCAGCGCTTCGGCGGTAGGTGGGCAGCCGGGAACATAAATGTCCACCGGCACCACGCGGTCACAGCCACGCACTACTGCATACGAGTAGTGGTAGTAGCCGCCACCGTTGGCGCAGCTGCCCATCGAGATGACCCACTTCGGGTCCGGCATCTGGTCATAGACCTTGCGCAGCGCCGGGGCCATCTTGTTGACCAGGGTACCGGCGACGATCATCACGTCGGACTGACGCGGCGACGGGCGGAACACCACCCCGTAGCGGTCAAGGTCCAGACGCGCGGCGCCGGCATGCATCATTTCCACGGCGCAGCACGCCAGACCAAAGGTCATCGGCCACATCGAGCCGGTGCGTGCCCAGTTGAGCAGCGCATCGACACTGGTGGTCAGGTAACCCTTTTCCAGCAGCGGGTTGTCGCCTTCGGGACGCAGGATGTCATCGACCCGCCCTTCCGGGACCGGGTTGTTCATCAGGCCGTCGAGCGTCTGAATCACTCCCATTCCAGCGCTCCCTTCTTCCAGACGTAAATGAAACCGAGGAAAAGCATGCCCACGAACAGGCCCATCGTGACCARCGAACGTGCGCCCAGCTCCATGAAGACCTGGGTCCACGGCACGATGAAGATGATTTCCAAGTCAAATACGATGAACTGGATCGCGATCAGGTAGTAGCGCACATCGAACTTCATGCGCGCGTCCTCGAAAGCCTCGAAGCCGCATTCGTACGGCGAGAGCTTTTTCAGATCAGGACGTCGTGGACCGAGGAATCGGCCAACCAGCATCAGCGAAACGCCGATACCGGTGGCAACGATCAGAAACAGCAGAGACGGCAAATATTCGGCCAGCACAGCGATTCTCTCTTGCCTCTGCCGCTGCGCCTGCAGGCGCTTTGGCATGGGGGAGTGGACGGATACCGCTACCTGGCGCTTTGCGCGCCAGACGAACCCGCTTACAAACAAATGGTGCCCAAGAGGGGACTCGAACCCCTACGACTCTCGTCGCTACCACCTCAAGGTAGTGCGTCTACCAATTCCGCCACCTGGGCTTACGTTTGCATTGACGGGATTCCCTATCGGACTCCCTCAATGCGCCGCATATTGTAACCGTCTTCAGCGAGTCTGGGAGCCTTCCGAAGGCTTTTCTTCACCCGATTTCGGCGTTTCCGCCTGAGCCGGCACAGTTGCCTGCGGAACCGGCTGCTGCACAGCGGTTTCCGGGGCCTTGGGCACGGCCGGCAGCTCGCCCGCCGGGGCGGCCGGGGTCGTTGCGACCGGGGCCGACATCAGACCGAGATCCTGACCGCTGGTCGGACGCGAGCCATGGCTGGCGTACCAGGCCATGAAGAGGCTGATGCCGAAGAACACCACGGCCAGCCACTTGGTCGACTTGGACAGGAAGTTGGACGCGCCACGCGCGCCGAACACGGTCCCGGAGGCACCGGCACCGAAGCCCGAGCCTGCGGCCGCACCGGAACCACGCTGCATCAGGATGAGCGCGATCATGGCCACTGCCACCAGCACGTAGACCACATTGAGGATCAACATCAGCATTTCGAATCCGTCCTCGGACTGTAAATGCCGGCCAGCAGCCGGCAACATTATTCTTTATCGCCCGGCCGCCGCATCGACGATGGCCAGGAAGTCCGCGGCAACCAACGAGGCGCCGCCCACCAGCCCACCATCGACATCGGGCTGTGCGAACAGTTCCCCTGCGTTGTCGGGCTTCACGCTGCCGCCGTACAGGATCGGCAACGAATCGGCGATTCTAGCATCCAGCTTGGCCACTTCGCCACGGATGAACGCATGGACCTGCTGGGCCTGCTCCTTGGAAGCGGTGCGGCCGGTGCCGATTGCCCAGACCGGCTCATAGGCGACAACGGCGTGCTGGAAGCCGGCCGGGCCGACCAGGTCAAGGACCGGGGCCAGCTGGCCGGCAATGACCTGCTCGGTCTGGCCGGCCTCGCGCTGCTCCAGGGTTTCACCCACGCACAGCACCGGGACCAGGCCGGCATGCAGGGCGGCGGCGAACTTGCGCGCGACCAGCTCGCTGCTTTCGGCGTGGTACTGGCGCCGCTCGGAGTGGCCGACCAGGCCGTAGCGGGCGCCAACTTCGGCGAGCATGGCCGCAGAGACCTCACCGGTGTAGGCCCCCTTCTCATTGGAGCTGACGTCCTGGGAGCCGAAGGCGATGGCGCGGCCTTCGAACGCTTCGACCAGTTCGCCCAGATAGGGCAACGGGGGCAGGATCACCACCTCGACGCCGTCGGCCGGGAGGCTGGCCACCAGGTCGCTGACCAGGTCCGTGGCGAATTGGCGGCTGCCGTGCAGCTTCCAGTTACCGGCGACGATCTTGCGACGCATGGCGATGCTCCTTTGGGTATCAGCCGCCCATGATAACGGATGTAACGAAATGGGGTGGCTGCGAAAACGCTTACATTTCAAATGGATATTGGGGGGGGGGGCGAACGGCGATGGCTGGGGGTTTCATCGTGCCGGGAGGGCTTGGGTGGGAGGGTGGGACGCGCCGTAAACCCGTCCTTGGGGGCCCGCAGGCGCAGTCCTGCGCGCGCGGCAAGACCCGGGCGGGGCGTCCTGCCC
>NZ_JBFULB010000322.1:0-4323 GCF_056400545.1 Stenotrophomonas sp. P5_A8
GCCCTGGTTCAAGCACTTCCCGGGAAGGGCGGGACTGGCGCGCCGCTACTACATTCCCGATGCCTGACCCGGCCAGGGTGACGTGGGCAGGCCCCGGAAACGAAAAAACCCGCTTGCGCGGGTTTGATCATTGTCTGAGTCATGGTGCCCAGGAGAGGACTCGAACCTCCACGAAGTTGCCCCCGCTAGCACCTGAAGCTAGTGCGTCTACCAATTCCGCCACCTGGGCGACTCAGGAGGMGAATTGTGGAGATGCCGACGGCCCTTGTCAACGCTTTTACGAAATTTCTTCACAAACCTGCATATGGATGCGCCTCGACTGCCTCTGCACACCGTCAGCGGTTACCATGGAGGGCAATGAAACCAAAGAAACCGACCCGGGGCGCGAAAGCCCCCAAGTCCCCGGTGCCCCAGGCTGCCGGTCCGTCGGGCAAGCCCCGCGCTGCCGCCAAGAAGGCGGGCAAGCTGCCACCGTGGATGCCCGAATCGATGAACACCCCGGCGCCAGCGCGTGGCGGCAACCGTGGCGGTCCGAAACCGGACGCCGGCGCGCCGATCCCGACCCGCCGCCGCCCGCACCCGACATCTACCGACATGAACGTCGTCGACCCGCACGCCGCGCGCGAAGCAGAGCGCTACGCGCAGCCGATCGCCAGCCGTGAGGCGATCCTGCAGCTGCTGGAACGCTGCGACGGTCCGCAGACCGCTGACGAGATCGGCGTCCACCTCGGCCTGACCGAGCCCGACCGCGCCGATGCACTGGGCAAGCGCCTGGGCGCGATGGTGCGAGACGGCCAGCTCGTACAAAACCGCCGCGGCGGCTTTGCCCCGGTGCAGGCCACCAACCTGATCACCGGCGTGGTCATCGCCAACCCGGAAGGCTTCGGCTTCCTGCGTCCGGTGGAGGGTGGGGATGACCTGTTCCTGCCGCCGTATGAAATGCGCAAGGTCATGCACGGCGACCGCGTGTTGGCCAACGTCACCGGCATCGACCGCCGTGGCCGTCGCGAAGGCAGCATCGCGCGCGTTCTCGAGCGCGGGATGACCCGCCTGATCGGCCGCTTCAGCGTCGAGTTCGGCATCAACTACGTGGTGCCCGACGACAAGCGCGTGCAGCGCAACGTACAGATTCCGCCGGACCAGACCGGCGATGCCCGCGACGGCCAGCTGGTGGTCTGCGAGCTGACCCAGGCACCGGACACGCGTCGCCCGCCGATCGGCCGCATCATCGCGGTGCTTGGCGACAAGCTGACCGCATCGCTAATCGTGGAAACCGCGATCCATGGCCACGAGCTGCCGTTCGAGTTCCCGCAGGAGGTGCTCAACGAGGCCTCGGCGGTGCCGATGGTGGTCGAGCCGGACAGCATCGGTGGGCGCGTGGATCTGCGCACCACGCCGCTGGTGACCATCGATGGCGAGGATGCCAAGGACTTCGATGACGCGGTTTACTGCGAACCCAACGCCGAAGGCTTCCGCCTGGTGGTGGCCATCGCCGATGTGTCCAATTACGTGCGTCCGGGCACCCCGCTCGACGATGAAGCACAGAAGCGCGCCACCTCGGTGTACTTCCCGGGCTTCGTGGTGCCGATGTTGCCGGAGACCTTGTCCAACGGCATCTGCTCGCTGATGCCCAAGGTCGACCGGATGTGCTTCGTCTGCGACATGCAGGTGAACCGCGACGGTGACGTGATCCATTCGCGCTTCTACGAAGCAGTGATGAATTCGCACGCACGCCTGACCTACAACCAGGTCTGGCAGGCGGTGGGCGARAACGACGTGGCGGTGCGCAACCAGATCGCCGCGGTACTGCCGCAGGTGGAGCACCTGCACCAGTTGTACAAGGTGCTGGCCAAGGCGCGTACCCGTCGCGGTGCGATCGAATTCGAATCCTCCGAAGTGCGCTTCGTGCTGGACAACACCGGTGAGGTGTCCCAGGCCGGCATGCTGGTGCGCAACGATGCGCACAAGTTGATCGAAGAATGCATGATCGCGGCCAACGTGCAGGCCGCGCGGTACCTGCTGCACAAGCAGGTGCCGGCGCCGTACCGCGACCACGCCAAGCCGCCGGAAGCCAAGTACGACGACCTGCTCGAGTTCCTCAAGGAATTCAAGCTGAGCCTGCCGCCGTGGGCCAAGGTGCAGCCGGGCGATTACACCAAGCTGCTCAAAAAGGTGCGCGAGCGCCCGGACGCGGCCCTGCTGGAATCGGTACTGCTGCGCAGCCAGAGCATGGCGGTGTACGCGCCGGACAACCAGGGGCACTTCGGTTTATCGCTGGATGCGTACGCACACTTCACCTCGCCGATCCGTCGTTACCCGGATTTGCTCGTCCACCGCGCGATCAAGTACGCGCTGTCGGGCGGCTCGCTGGACAAGTACACCTACTCGGCACGCGAAATGGCCGCCCTGGCCGTGCAGTGCTCCGAACGCGAACGCCGTGCCGATGAGGCCGAGCGTGAAGTGGACGAGCGCTACCGCGCGGCATGGATGGAAAAGCACGTCGGTGGCCAGTTCGATGGCGTGATCAGCGGCGTAACCAGCTTCGGCCTGTTCGTCGAACTGGACGAGTCCAAGGTCAACGGCCTGGTCCACGTGACCCAGCTGCCGCACGACTATTACCAGTTCGACGCCACCCGCAAGACGCTCAGCGGCGAACGCCGTGGCAAGGCGTACCGGTTGGGTGACCGGGTGCGGATCCTGGTGCTCAAGGCGAGCATGGAAGAGCGCAAGATCGACTTCCGCCTGGTCGAGGAGAATGACGACGAGACGGCCGAGCTGCCGCCGCGTGGTCAGCCCGCCAAGCGCAAGAAACAGAAGTACTGAACGACGCGCGTACCGGGACCACCCGGAGCGCAGCCCCGGTAGTGCCGGCCGTTGGCCGGCTCCACGCATACAACGATCGGAGTACCGGCCCCAGCCGGCTCCATACCCACCACGATCGGAGCGCATCCCATGCCCGACGACCTCCCCGAATACAGCGGCGGCTGCCAATGCGGCGCGATCCGCTTCCACGTCCGTGGCGAACTGACCGACAGTTCGATCTGTCACTGCCGCATGTGCCAGAAAGCGTTCGGTGCCTACTACGCGCCGCTGGTCTCGGTACGCCGGGTTGAATTCACCTGGACCCGGGGCGAGCCACGCCGGTTCGCCTCGTCCAACCTGGTCAAGCGCGGCTTCTGCCCTGAATGTGGCACGCCGCTGACGTATGAAGCGCCCGACGGCATGGCCGTCGCCGCCGGTGCCTTCGACGATCCCGCCCGCCTGCCACCGACCGTGCAGTACGGGGTGGAAAGCAAGCTCCCGTTCGTGGATGGATTGGGCACCCTGGCCGACATCCGCGACGAGGACGATCCGGAAATGGCGCTGCTGCAGGGGCTGGTCTCTCATCAGCACCCTGACCACGACACCCCGTGAGGGTAGGGCGCAGGGCGTGAAAAGTGCGGATCTGCCCGCGCCTGCGCGGCCCGCCCAGTAGGTCGCCAGGGCCCCGTGGGCCGTGGGGTGAACGCCCGGCAGGGCAGGGCGGGCCCCGATGCTCTACCATTACCACCCCCTGTACCGGTCGTGCCCCCGCAATGAGCAAGCAAAGCCAGTGGATCGTCGGCGTCAACGCCGTCGCCTCTTCGATCGAGAACGATGCCGAGAACGTCCGCGAGGTGCTGATCGAAGCCAGCGCGAAGAATCCGCGTCTGGTCGAGATTGAAGAGAATGCGCGGCGCAAGGGTATCGACGTGCGCAAGGTCAACACCCAGGCGCTGGACGGCGTGGGCGGTTCGGTGCGACACCAGGGCGTGGCGGCGCGCTACCAGGCGGCACGCACCTACGGTGAAAACGAACTGGAAGGCCTGGTCGAGGCCGCCGAGGGCAAGGCCCTGCTGCTGGTGCTCGACGAGGTGCAGGACCCGCATAACCTCGGCGCCTGCCTGCGCAGCGCGGCGGCGGCCGGTGCCACGGCGGTGATCATTCCCAAGGACAAGTCGGCCACGGTCAACGCGACCGTGCGCAAGACATCGGCCGGCGCTGCCGACCGCATCCCGGTGGTGGCGGTGACCAACCTGTCGCGCTGCCTGAAGGACCTGCAGAAGCTGGGCGTGTGGATCTACGGCCTGGCCGGTGAAGCCACCGCGTCGCTGTACTCGATCGACCTGAAGGGCAACGTGGCGCTGGTGCTCGGCGGCGAAGCCGACGGCCTGCGCCGCCTGACCCGTGAAAACTGCGACAGCCTGGTCAAGATCCCGATGCCGGGCGACATCGAAAGCCTCAACGTGTCGGTCGCCACCGGCGTGAGCCTGTTCGAAGCAGTCCGCCAGCGCGGTCTGTAAC
>NZ_JBFULB010000323.1:0-4323 GCF_056400545.1 Stenotrophomonas sp. P5_A8
GCAGAAGCGGCACGGCGATGACCGCGACGATGGCGGCGGCCACGATGGTGGCGGTCTGGTTGACGTAGGGGATGAACCAGCAGGCGGCCAGCAGCACGACGCTGATGATCGTCCAGGTGATCAGCCGCATCCGATGGTAGGCGACGATGGCGCCCGCCAGCAGGATGGCCAGGAAGGGAACGACAATGCTCATGAGCGTGCTCCGGTGACGTGCTCGGTAGTGGCGGACTGTGCCACGGCGGAGGCCGAGGGCAACACGTCCAGATAGTCCAACACAGTAGCGGTAAAGGCGTTGTTGTCGTCACCGGCGACCATGTGCGTGGCCTCCGGCAACTGCACATGGCGCGCATGCGGCACCAACGCGAGGAATTCGGCCACCGTCTGCGGGGTGACCAGGGTGCTGCGCCCGCCGCTGACCAGCAGCAACGGGCATTTCACCTGGCGCGCCGCTTCGGCGAGCGCGTCTTGGTGCTGCTCGCTGTCGCGCGCCAGTTCGGCGACCAGGCGCGGGTCCCAATGCCAGCGCCAGCGACCGTGGCCGTCTTCGCGCAGCAGCGCGCGCAGGGAATCGTCGGACTTGCGCGGGCGGTGTGGCATGTAGGCCGAGATCACGTCGGCGGCCTGCGACAGCGATGCGAAGCCGTCCGGGTGCGCGGTCATGAACATCAGAATGCGTTCGACCCCGGCGGTGTCCCAGCGCGGCGTAATGTCCACCAGCACCATCGCCGAGAACAGGCCAGGCCAGCGCGATTCGGCGAGCAGCCCGAACAGGCCGCCCATCGAGGCGGCGACCAGGATCGGCGGCTGCGGTTGTTCGCCGGCCAGCACGATCAGGTCGTCGGCGAACTGCTCGCCGTGGTACGCAAGTTCGGTCGGGTTCCAGTCCGAATCGCCGTGGCCGCGCGCGTCATAAGCCAGGGTCTGGTACCCGGCGGCGGCGAGTGACTGCGCGGTGGTGATCCAGGCATGCCGGGTCTGGCCGAAGCCATGGGCGAACAGCACCGTGCCGCGGCGTCCCGGCGGGGAGCGGGTAGCAGCCAGCACGGCGTCCTGCGCGCCGGTCAGTCGCTCATCTTCAAAACGGGGCAGGGTAGCGGAAGGATTGACCATACTCGTTAGTATGGACCTGCCCCGTGGCATGTCAATACTTGAGGGTATGGTGGTCGCTGCAATGCTGCGGGAGGGGCGGGCCAGCACGCGTGATGAAGGCGCCGGACCGGCTGCGGCCGCGGCATTTGGCGGACACGGACCCCGGCGTATGGTTAAATCGTTGCCATGAATGAACCTGAAGCTTCCGCCGGCGAGCCACGTGCCGGCCGCAACAGCCGCCTGAGCGCGGAAGACTGGGCCCAGGCCGCCCTGGACCTCATTGCAGAACAAGGCGTTGGTGCGGTCGCGGTGGAACCGTTGGCGCGTCGGCTGGGGGTGACCAAGGGCAGTTTCTACTGGCATTTCCCCTCCCGTGATGCGCTGCTGCAGGCCGCGCTGGAGCGCTGGGAGCTGTTCGAGCAGGAGCAGGTGTTCGGCAGCCTGGAAGACGTGCCCGATCCGCGCGTGCGCCTGCGCCAGTTGTTCCAGGTGGTGGCGCACGAGGTACAGCCGCACATCATCTACAGCGAGCTGCTCAAGGCGCTGGACCACCCGATGGTGCGGCCGGTCATCGACCGCGTGTCGCACCGTCGGCTGGAATACCTGGTGGCCTCGTTCCGCCAGGCCGGGCTGAGCCGCACCGATGCGCAGCACCGCGCACGGTTGGCGTATGCGGCCTATGTCGGCTTCCTGCAGTTGTCGCTGCAATTGCAGCAGCCCAAGCAGGCCCGCGAGGATTTCGAGGCGTACGTCGAGCATGTTATCGAGACGCTGATCCCGATCGGCTGAGCAGCGCCGGGTTGCAGGCGAAAAGGCTGCGGAGACGCGGCCTTTTTCGTGGTCGACCGTTTCCGCGCCGGCAGCTGTCGCACAAAAAACAACGGCCCCTTTCGGGGCCGTTGCTGCATCAGGTGCTGATCCGTGGAGCGATCAGAACTTCTGCTGGTACTTCATGTAGACGAAGCGACCGATGTCGAAGCCACCGTAGTACGAGTAGCCCGAGTTCGGCTGGGCGTATGCCGGCGCAGCCCAATGGTCGAACACGTTGTTGGCACCGATGGCCACCGACGCATTCCACGGCAGGGTGTAGGCAACCTGCAGGTCGTGGAAGGTGTTGGAGCCCAGCTCGTTCTGCGCCAGGATCTGACCGGCAGTGTCCGGAGCGCTGAAGTTCGGCRGGGYGCAGCGGTCGTCGAAGAAGCACTCTTCCTTGGTACCGGAGTAGTAACGCGCGGTCCAGGTCACCGACAGGTTGTCCAGCTGCCAGTTGATCGTAGCGTTCGAGCGCAGGCGGAAGTTGCCGCCGAAGCCGTTCTGCTGGGTCGGCGGGTTGTCCGAGTTGTCCTGCTTGATTTCGCTCTTGACCACGTAGCTGTTCTGCAGCGAGGTGGTGAAGTTGCCGAAGCTGGTCTCGAAGCGGTAGTTCAGGTCGAAGTCGAAGCCTTCCACTTCCTGGTAACCGGCGTTGCGCAGGCCGAAGTTCAGGGCCGTGATGTTACCCGCAGCGTTACGGCTGAACCCGACGCAGCGCGACTCGATGCCACGCAGGTAGCAGTCATTGAGCAGGTCGGTCGGCGTATCGGCAACGATGGTGTTGTCGATGCGGATGTTCCACCAGTCCAGCGAGGTGTTGAAGCCGGTGAGGAACTCCGGGCTCCAGACCACGCCCAAGGTCTTGGACTTGGAGGTTTCCGGGGTCAGCTCCGGGCTCGAGCCGGTGACGAACGGCACGTTGGTCTGCTCACCCGGGCCCGGGGAAACGGTGGTGCCCGAGGAATCGAGCTGGCGGAAGCCCGCCGGCACGTCCTGGAGGCAGCGCGCGTTGCCGCCCGCCGGACCGTACGAGGTATCGCACGGATCGGTGTAGTCCTCGAAGGTCTGCGAGATACCGCCGTACAGATCGGCCACGGTCGGGGCGCGGAAGCCTTCCGACCAAGTACCACGGATCAGCAGCTGGTCGATCGGCTTCCACTTCAGGCCGAACTTGCTGTTGAGCGTGTCACCGAAGGTGTCGTAATCCGAGTAACGGGTCGCGGCGGTGACGGTCAGTTCCTTGGCGAACGGCAGGTCGGCCAGGATCGGCACCTGCAGTTCCAGGTAGACCTCGTTGAGGTTGTAACCGCCCGCGGTCGGGCCGGAAGCCAGATCGGTGGAGATACCGGTCTGGGCCAGCGCGTCCGGCGAGAACGAGCCGCTTTCTTCGCGACGCTCGATGCCCAGGGCAACGCCCAGGTCACCGGCCGGCAGGGTCAGCACGCTGCCGGAGATGTTGGCGAAGTAGTTCTTGGTGACGGTCTTGGAGACGGCCTGGCCCGGCTGGTACAGATAGGCCTGCACGTTCGGGTCGGACAGGCTGTTGGGCGAGTTGTAACCGTCCGGGATCAGCGGGTTCCACGGGGTGCATGCCCCCGGGCCGGAGCCGACCGGGATCGGAACCGCGTCGGTGGGGGTGCCGCACTGGTACTGGCCGTTCGCGTTGAGGAACGACGGACCGGTGGCCCGGCCAACCGCGTAGGTGTTCAGGTTACCCGTGCTGATCTGGGTGCCCTTGTTCTGGTTGTACAGGTAGCCCGCTTCCCAGTCCCAGTACTTCTCACCGGTCTGGAAGGAGCCGCTGAACACGCCAGTGAAGCGGGTGGTGGTCAGGTTGTTCTGCACCTGGCGCGGCACTTCCCAGCCGCGGCGGACATAGTCGATGTCCTCGCCAACCGGGTTGAACACGCTGTCGGCCGAGAGGCCCACTTCGCTGAGCGGGAAATTGGCGCTGGCAAACGGATAACCGGCGTTCTGGGCGAACGACTCGCGGTCGGTGTACATCACGCTGGTGTCGAAGCGCACGTTGTCGGTGAAGTCGAACGTGCCGTTCAAGAAGGCCGACTTGCGCTTGATGCCGCTGTACACGGTCGAGGCCAGCGCCGGGTTGGAGACATCGGTGCCGTTGATCGGACGGTAGCTGGCAAAGTCGGTCGGATCCAGGCCGGCGACGTCACGACGCAGGGTGTAGTTGGTGCCGTTGTAGAGGAAGCGGCCCCACTGCGAGGTACCGGACAGGCCGCCCGGACGCGGGTCGCTCTTCTCGCCGGTCGGGAAGCGGTCGCGGGAGAACCAGCGGTCCTTGGCCCACACCGGATCTTCGTTGGTGTATTCGACGCCGGCGGTCAGCGAGCCGCGCTCACCACGGAAGCCCATGATGAAGTCGTAGTTCTCGCGCTTGCCATCGCCCTGATCCCACTG
>NZ_JBFULB010000324.1:0-4274 GCF_056400545.1 Stenotrophomonas sp. P5_A8
TTCCTGCGCCGAGGCGTAGGAAAGCAGCAGCTTCTCCAGGGCGACGCCTTCGATGCCCGGCTCGCCTTCGGCCGGAATCAGCGACGCGTTTTCCACCGCGCTGCTGGCCAGGTACGCATCCAGCGCCGGGTCGTCCTTGAGGTACTGCTCCTGTTTGCCCTGCTTGATCTTGTACAGCGGCGGCAGGCCGATGTAGATGTGCCCGCGCTCGATCAACTCCGGCATCTGACGGTAGAAGAAGGTCAACAGCAGCGTACGGATGTGCGCGCCGTCGACGTCGGCGTCGGTCATGATGATGATGCGGTGGTAGCGCAGCTTGTCCGGGTTGTACTCGTCGCGACCGATGCCGGTGCCCAGCGCGGTGATCAGCGTACCGACCTGGTCGGAGGCCAGCATGCGGTCGAAACGCGCGCGTTCCACGTTGAGGATCTTGCCGCGCAGCGGCAGCACCGCCTGGTTCTTGCGGTTGCGGCCCTGCTTTGCCGAGCCACCTGCCGAGTCACCCTCGACGATGAACAGCTCGGACAGCGCCGGATCCTTTTCCTGGCAATCGGCCAGCTTGCCCGGCAGGCCGGCGATATCCAGCGCGCCCTTGCGGCGGGTCAGGTCGCGCGCCTTGCGCGCGGCTTCGCGGGCACGGGCGGCATCGACGATCTTGCCGGCAATCGCCTTGGCTTCGTTCGGGTTTTCCTGCAGGAACTCTTCCAGACGTTGGCCGAACGCGCTTTCCACGGCCGGGCGCACGTCGGAGCTGACCAGCTTTTCCTTAGTCTGACTGGAGAAGCTCGGGTCCGGCACCTTCACCGACAGCACCGCGATCATGCCTTCGCGCATGTCATCGCCGGTCAGGTTGATCTTGGCCTGCTTGGCGATGCCGTTCTGCTCGATGTAGTTGTTGAGCACGCGGGTCAGCGCACCGCGGAAGCCGGCCAGGTGCGTACCGCCGTCCTTCTGCGGGATGTTGTTGGTAAAGCAGTACATCGTTTCCTGGTAGGAATCGGTCCACTGCAACGCCACATCCACGGTGATGCCGTTGGATTCGCCGGTTACCGAGATCACGTTCGGGTGCAGCGGGGTCTTCAGCTGCGCCAGATGCTCCACGAAGCTGCGGATACCACCTTCGTAGTGGAAGTCGTCGCGGCGGCCGTCGCCACGCTCGTCGGCCAGGACGATCTTGACGCCGGAATTGAGGAAGGACAGCTCACGCAGGCGACGGGCCAGGATGTCGTAGTGGAACTCGACGTTATCGTGGAACGCCTTTACCGACGGCCAGAAGCGCAGGGTGGTGCCGCGCTTGGTGCTGGCTTCGAGCTGCTTCAGCGGATTGACCGCGGCGCCATCGGCAAATTCCTGCTGGTAATGGAAGCCGCCCTGGARAATATCCAGGACCAGCTTCTGCGACAGGGCGTTGACCACGCTGACGCCGACGCCATGCAGGCCGCCGGAGACTTTGTAGCTGTTGTCATCGAACTTGCCGCCGGCGTGCAGGACGGTCATCACCACTTCGGCCGCGGAGACTTCGCGGTCGAGCTTCTTGCTCATCTGCTCGTGCTTGCCGGTGGGGATGCCGCGCCCGTTGTCGGACACCGAGACCGAACCGTCGGCGTGGATGATCACCGATACGGCGTCGGCGTGGCCGGCCAAGGCTTCGTCGATGGAGTTGTCGACCACCTCGAACACCATGTGGTGCAGACCGGTACCGTCATGGACGTCGCCGATATACATACCGGGACGCTTGCGAACCGCCTCCAGGCCTTCCAGGGCGGTAATGCTGTTGGCGTCGTAGTTGCCGCTATTTGCCGGGGTGTTCTGTTCTTCAGTCATTGCGCTTGCCGTAGGCTCCGCAGGTCGGGCCGCCACCGTGAGGCGGGGCGCCGAGTAATAAGGGGTTGCAACAGCAATTATACCAGCCGGGCACCGTGGCCCTCCGGGAGCCCACTATGGCACAGGCTGGACCTGTCCATGTTCCACGTGGAACCGGGTGATATGCGTTGCGTCGTTAAGCGCTGCCGGTATCTCGGTGGCGGTGATGAATATCTGCGCGGGTCCTGCCTTCAATCGGTCCAGTACCCGCGCCTGGTGGGTGCGGTCGAGTTCTGATGCCAGGTCATCAAGCGCGATCACCGGCCATTCCCCACGCTGTTCGGCGTAATCCTCGGCTTGGGCGAGCAGGCAAGTGAGGGCGGTGAGCTTGGCCTGCCCGCGCGACAGGGCGTCACGGCCGGGAATGGTGGCAAAACCCACGCTCCAGTCCGCGCGATGCGGACCCACCGAGGTGTAGCCGGCCATGCGGTCGCGTTCGCGCGCCAGCAGCAGCGCATCGGACAGGGACAGTTCCTGCTTGCGCCAGCCCGGATTGAGCGTCATCGACTGGATATCGAGGTTAGGCGCAAGCGCTTCGGCCAAGGCGATGGTGCGGTCCTGCAGGCGTTCGAGGTAATGCTGGCGACGCGTGGTCAACGGTTCGCCGGCCTCGGCCAGTTCTCGATCCCAGGCGTCCAGTGCGTGGGGATGCCCGCCCTGCTTGAGTAGCGCATTGCGCTGCTTGAGGGCACGCGAGTAGCGCCGCCACAGGGAGAGGAAGTCTGGTTCCACGTGGAACAACCCCCAGTCGAGGAAGCGCCGACGCGGTTCACCGCCACCGCTGACCAATGCGTGGCTGCCCGGCTCGAACGTCACCACCGCCAGCGCAGCGCAAAGATTGCCGAGCTGGGCAACATCCTCGCCATCCAAGCGACCTTTCCAGTCCTGGCCGCTGTGGCGCAGTCCTGCTTTACGCCGCGTGGAACTTGGCGCGCCTTCGCGCTGCTCGTCCCACTCGACGAACACCTCCAAAGCCTCCTGCCCTTGCCGCACCAGGCCATCGCGCACCCGTCCGCGGAAGCTGCGCCCGTACGCCATGACATGCAAGGCTTCCAGCACGCTGGTTTTGCCCGCCCCGTTGTCGCCGGTAATCAGGTTGATGCCCGGTTGGGGCGCCAGTTCCACGTGATCGAAGCGGCGAACCTGGTGCAGGGACAAACGGCGGATGTGCATGCGGTCGATCAAGGCCGCACGAGGCGGCAGTCGGGTAGGGGGAATCGATCAGCTTACTGCATCGGACCGGTTCCACGTGGCCGGCGATGCAAACGCCGCACTTGGGCCGATATGCCGGCACTGGGGGCTTATGCCCGGAAGGGCGTCTGTCAGCGACCGCTCTGGGCACCCCGAATTCTTTGAAATCTGAGGCGCGAGCAGGGCGGGTGCCGTGCAGATTTGAAGAAATTGCGCGCGTTTTACGCATCGCTCTTCTAGGCCGAACGTCGGCTTGGGCGCAAATCCTTCAAATCTGGACGGGCCACCCAGGCCTGCATATCCAGATCTGACGAGATTCAACGCCTTTGCCGCTGGCTATCCACAGGGGTCATGTATTGCTTCTGCACAACTACTGTAGCGGCTGTGGATAAAAAGTGCCCTTTTAGAAGGGCTGAAAGATATCCACAGGATGACCCCCAGGCCCAGACCCTCTTTTACAGGGGGTTTCGAGGTCAATTAACCCTTATATTTCAACTAGATAAGGTACTTTTCAACCAAATCTGGCCCTACCACCACCACCTAGCTTTAGATTTATATACAGTTTTTAAAGCATAGAGCTGTGATCCAGCGGGCGAATCAGGAGCCGTCCGACCGCGGATCAGGCCGAGGCGAAACCACACGCAGCTGCTTCAGGATCGGGCGAGATTCGAAGAGGATGGTCTGCTGGCAATCGGTGCGGATCCTTTGAGGCTTGTGTTAGCGAAGCAAGGCAGTTCAGCGCGAGCGGTGCGACTCTGATTACCGACCGCTGCCGTCCTGGCCAACGTCGACGCGGTTTCGGGTTCACCCCATGATGATTGCCAATGCTCCACGTGGAACATGGATCATTCGAAGGCTGAAAAAAAAACCCGGCACGAGGCCGGGTTTCTTCAAAACATCGGTTCCACGTGGAACCAAGCGCTCAGGTCACAGGCGCAGCGGCATCACCACATGACGCGACTTCTCGCTGCTGGCTTCGCGGACCAGGGCCGACGAGTTCGAATCACGCAGCTGGATCACCACGAACTCATCGCGCAGTGCCGACAACGCGTCCAGCAGGTAGTTCACATTGAAGCCGATGGCCAGATCGCTGACCGTGGTATCGGCCTCGATCTCTTCCTGGGCTTCTTCCTGCTCCGGGTTGTGCGCGCTGATCTTGAGGTTGCCCGGCGAGACTTCCACGCGGATACCGCGGTACTTTTCGTTGGACAGGATCGCGG
>NZ_JBFULB010000325.1:0-4265 GCF_056400545.1 Stenotrophomonas sp. P5_A8
GCCTGGATGAACGCATGTACGAACGCATCGCGCAGATCACCGGAAACGTGGACATGCTGTTCATCGGCATGGAGTGTGTTGGGGCGCCGATGAGCTGGCTGTACGGCTCGCTGTTCACCAAGCCCATTCCACGGGCGATCAATGAGTCGCGGCGATTCAATGGCTCCGACTGCGCCTCGGCAGAGAAGATGATCGCCATCTTCAAGCCGACGGAAGTCTATATCTATGCGCTGGGAATGGAGCCTTGGTTTAAGTACTTCATGGGCATGGACTACGACCAGGATGCGCGCCAGATTCTGGAATCTGATCGCCTGCTCGCATCATGCGCCGACTCGGGCATCCATGCCGAACGGCTGTTTGCCAAGCGTATCTGGAACATCTAGCGCCCCCGACATACTTCTGCGTACCGGTCCCGCCAACTTTCGAGATGCGGTTGGAAACATCTACCGGAACGTGTCCCCTTGCAGTCAGCCTGCGCAACACCAATGAACCAAGAGGCGTCCATGCAGCTCTTCCAGCTCGTCCGATATCTCGATGAAAATGCCATCCATCTGGTCGTTGAAGAGGGGCGCCTGCGCGTCACTGGCGGGCAGGAGCTTCTTACCGCGGATGTCGTCGCTGCGTTGAAACAGCACAGGGACGCCTTGCTGGCGCTGGTAGCGAGCGAGATTGCATCGGGCCCGCCGGCATTCGCTGATGTCAGCGAAGCACCGTTGTCGTTCGCACAGCGTCGCATGTACTTTCTGCATCAGTACGATCCGCTTGCAACGCACTTCATTCTTCCGGTGGAAATGGCCCTGCATGGGCCGTTGCATGGCGAGCGGTTCGTAGCGGCGTTGGAGCGGGTGGTGGCTCGACACCGTATCTACCGCACGACGTACTTCGTCCAGGACGGTGTCGCTTCTCAGCGGTTCCGCAGCGACCTGACTTTTCGGGTGGAACAGGTCGATCTGAGCGGGTGCGGAACGGCGTCTGCCGAAGCAGAACTGGAGAACCAGCGCGATCGCGTGATGCATCGTCCCTTCGACCTTGCCGATGAGCTACCGATCAGGGCCAGCCTGCTGCGCCTTGCCGATGACCATCATGTATTCATGCTGGGTTTCCACCATATCGCCACGGATGAATGGTCCATTCAGCAGTTCGTGGCGGAACTTGCGAAGACCTATCGCAGTCTGGATGGTGAGGGGCAGGACGCGCCGGAGGCGGCTTTGCCCCCGTCCTATATGGATTACGCAGCGTGGCAGGTGCAGCGCTTTGCTGCGGGTGCCCTCGAGCCGGCCCGATCCTACTGGGCGTACACGCTGCACGGAGCCAAGGGTGTGCTTGAACTGCCACTTGACCATCCGCGACCGGCGCAGCAGGGGTATCGCGGCCGGCTGTTGGAGCGAAAGCTTCCTGGCGCGTTGCAGCAACGCGTCGCGGCTTTCGCACGTGAACACAGGTCAAGCGAGTACGCCTGCTACCTCGGTGCCTACGCGCTCCTGTTGAGTCGGCTGACGGGAGAGCGTGACCTGGTCATCGGCACGGATGTGTACGGCCGCGAGCATCCTGGAACCCAAGATACGGCGGGATTCTTCGTCAACCAGCTTGCACTGCGTTGTGTCGTGCCAATTGGCGCGAGCGTGGAAGGCTATCTGGAAGGGGTACAGGAGACGGTCAAGGATGCCCTTGACTATCAGGAGATGCCCTTCGACCAACTTGTCGACGATCTTGGCGTTGAACGGGATCCGGCGTTCCCGCCGCTGTTTCAGGTCAAGTTCCTGTACGCTCGGGACTCACGCGACCTCGAGCAGTTCGACGGCATAACCCTGCGTGAGCGCGCTTCCGACACCGTGCTTTCGCAGTACGATCTGACACTCAAGGTCAGCAGCGAACAGGTCAAGGTCTGGTTCAACCGAGATCTGCTTCGCGTGGAGACGGTGGCGCGCTGGCTGGACATGTACTTTGTGCTGCTCGAGGAATGCCTGCACCATCCTGCGGCCGACGTTGATGGCACGCTTGGCCATGTGCTGGAACAGCAGCTATTGCCTCTGGTCCAGGGCGAGCATGTGGAGGTGGATGCCACCCGGCTTTTCGAGGGCCTGGACCAGAGCGTGGAACGTACTCCCGATGCCATAGCGGTACGGTCTCCGGTCGGGGACCTCAGCTACAGCCAGCTGCAGACGATGGTTGGCCGTATAGCCTCGCGCCTGTCGCGCATGGGAATGCGGCCGGGAGACCGGGTCGGCGTCTATCTCGAGCGGTCGCCTGAGATGGCAGCAGCGGTCATCGCGGTCTTGCGTACCGGCGGCGTGCTGGTTCCCCTGGATTCGAGCTATCCCGCCGATCATACCGAGCATACGCTTGCGGACAGCAGCATAGCGATCATCATCACCCGGTCCTCGCTGTCCGATTACCTGCCGGAGTTCTTCGGCTTCACCCTTGATGTGGAAACACTGGGTGAACACGATACGTTCGACGAAAGCTACCCTGTAATCGACCCTGAGTCACCGGCCTACCTGTTGTACACATCAGGCTCTACAGGTCTACCGAAGGGTGTGTTCATCAGCCACCGGGCTTTTGCGAACCTCTGCGATTGGTACGTTCGCTTCGCCGAGCTGGATGCGGCGAGCCGCCTGTTGCTCATGATCCCTATCGGTTTTGACGCCTCGCTGAAGAACATCGTTGCTCCGGTGATCGCCGGTGGACAGCTTATCCTTGCTCCGGCCGAGGGTTTCGATCCTGCCGGGTTGCTGGACGTTATCGCGACGGCAGGTGTTTCGATCATCAACTGCGCGCCCAGTGCGGCGTATGCGCTGCTTCGAGAAGCGCAGCGGACCGGTTTCCATTCCTTGGCCAGCATGCGCCTGCTCGCATTGGGGGGGGAAGCGCTCGACCGCTCGCAGCTGAGTCCGTGGCTGTCCAGCGAGGTCTGCAACAGCCGGGTCGCAAACATCTACGGACCCACCGAGTGCGCGGATATATCCGTAGCCTTCGTTGCCGACAAGGCACAATGGTTGGCCCTGCCACAGGTGGTCATCGGTCGGCCCATCCAGAACACCCGGGCTTACGTCCTGGATGGCAGCCAGAGACTGTGCCCACGCGGTGTGGTTGGCGAACTGGTGATGGTCGGCGATGGCGTCGGACTGGGCTACCACCAGCGCCCGGAACTTACCGGGAAGAGTTTCGTGGACCTTCCGGTTCTCGGCGGGCGCGGATACCTGACGGGCGACTATTGTCGATACGATGCTGATGGCAACTTGGTGTACCTGGGTCGTCGCGATGGACAGATCAAGATTCGCGGCAAGCGTGTCGAGCTCGGTGAGATCGTTCATCATATTACGGCGTTGCTGCCTGGACGGAACGTCAGCATCCAGGTATTGGCAGAGCGGGGCACGGAAATGCTTCTGGCCTTCGTCGACGGCGGCCAGGCGGAACAGACGGCGGACCAGCTCAGGGCCAAGCTCTGGCAACAGCTGCCTCGGCACATGGTGCCGGCACATATCCTGTTCGTGGATACGATGCCTTTGACGCCCAACGGCAAGGTCTGCAGGACCTCGCTGCTTGAGTACTTCCAGGAGCACCAGCAGACGTTCGCACCGTCAGCCCTTGAACTGGATCCGATCCAGGAGCTCATCGCCGAGGTGTGGAGGAAGCTACTGCACGCGAAGATCAGTCGTCTGGATGATGACTTCTTCTCGCTGGGTGGCGATTCGATCCTGTCGATCCAGGCGGTCGCCGAGCTTCGCCAGGCGGGCATGGACGTATCCGTTGCCGACATTTTCAAATACCCCAGCCTGCGGCAACTGGCGCATCACCTGTCGGAAACTGAGAAGAGGATTCCAGCCGGTGTCTCAGCCGAGCACGTGGCAGCGTTCGCGCTGGTGCCAGCAGCTGATCGTGAGGTTCTTCCGGAGGGGCTTGAGGACGCCTATCCAGTCACGCCGCTGCAGATGGGCATGCTCTTCCATGGTCTGCTCGACAAAGGGGGGGGCAGTTACCATGACGTGTTCTCTTTCGAGCTGCAGTTCGCCTACGACGAAGCAATGTTTGTCGAGGCCATAGAAGCGGTGGTTGCGATGCAGCCCGTACTACGCACCGGCTTCGACTTGGGCAGCTACTCCGTGCCGCTGCAGTTGGTTCATGCCGATGCGCAAGCATGGGTGGAACAGGAGGATCTGAGCGCCTTGTCGCCGGCCGCGCAGGCTGCCTGCATCGAAGATGCCATCTCTCGCATCAAGGCTACCGTGCTGGACTTGCGGGGGCCAACGCTAATCCGTTTCACC
>NZ_JBFULB010000326.1:0-4263 GCF_056400545.1 Stenotrophomonas sp. P5_A8
TCGGTTTCCTGTCCGGCGATGCCAGTGGGTTGGTCAACGGCAGCAACAAGGCCTGGTCGATGACCCCGTCGATCAGCTGGGCCGCGTTCGACTTCGGCACCGTCAAGGCACGCCTGCGGGCGAGCAAGGCGCAGGCCGACGGCGTTGCCGCCGAGTACGAAAAGGCGGTGTTGCTGGCGCTGGAAGACACCGAGAATGCGTTGACCCGCTATGCCAAGCAACAGGCGCGGTTGGGCATCGTCGCCGAGCAGGCCCAGGCCGCCCGGCGTGCCGAGCAGCTGGCGCAGATCCGCTACCGCGAGGGCTCGGAAGACTTCCTGACCCTGTTGGACGCCCAGCGCACGCAGCTGGCGGCCGACGACGCACTGGCCGCGGCCGAGTCCACCGTCAATGTGAGTGTGGTGGGGGTGTACAAGGCCCTGGGCGGCTGGGGCCAGCAGCAGGAGGCCGCACCGCCGGCCGTGGCTGGCACGCTGCGTTGAGCCGATGCGCGAGGGCGGCCAGACCGCCCTCCCGTGTGATCTGCGTCAGAATTTGCCGCCATGCATGATCAGTGAAGCGGCCGTTGGCGTCTTTGCCACTGACGTCCGCACCAACCCGGGTGATACAAAACTCCCCTTTTCCAGGGGAACACCTCATGATCGACCGTGACCAGTGGCGGACAGCCTCGACCGCCACTCGGAGCGCTCAGGCGGCCCTGTCGCCCAGCGCGCTGGTGTTGCTGATTCTGGCGGCGCTGGTGGTGGCCCTGGGTTTTGCCCGGCTTCCGGACACCTTGCTGGACATCGGCGTGGTCGTGGTCGGGCTGTTCATCGCCGTCGGCGCACGCATCTGCCAGGCCCGCGACCAGCATCTGGCCTTGTGTCGAATGCTCGGTGAGGATCACCCACAACGCCGGCATTGAGTTCGCCTGTCATCGTCCGGGGGGCGATGCGGCGTGACGCAACAGTCACGCAGGCTGCGCGACGCTTCCTGTCCCCTTGCCCGACGACGAGAATTGCCGATGCGCCCGACATCGCTCGCCGCTGCGTGCCTGCTGGCACTGGCCGCCGCTGCCACCGCAAGCGCCGCCGATCCGCTGGTCGGCCCCGGTGAGCAGATCGCCAGGCAGTTGCCCAAACCGTATGCCACCCGGTCTGCCCAGCTCAATTCCAAGGTGATCGGCTGGCCACAAGGTCGCACCCCGAAAGCGCCCGCCGGGTTCCAGGTCAGCGCCTACTCGCGCGACTTCGACAACCCGCGCTGGATGGTGCTGCTCGACAACGGTGATGTGCTGGTCTCCGAGGCGAAGACCGGCAAGAAAAGCGCCAATCGCATCACCCTGCTGCGCGACGCCGATGGCGACGGCGTGCCGGAGCTGCGCAGCACCTTCCTGGCCGGTCTCAACCAGCCATTCGGCATGCTCCAGCGCGGTAACCAGCTATACGTGGCCAACACCGATGGCGTGTGGGTCTATCCGTACGAAAACGGGCAGACGAAGATCACCGCCAAGGGCCGCAAGATCCTGTCGCTGCCTGCCGGTGGCTACAACAATCACTGGACGCGCAATATCGTCGCCAGCCCGGACGGCCAGTACCTGTATGTGACCGTCGGCTCGGCCAGCAACAACGGCGAGTACGGTCTGGAGAACGAGAAGCGCCGCGCCAACATCCTGCGCATCCGCCTCGACGGCAGCGGCGAAACCGTCTTCGCCGCCGGCCTGCGCAATCCCAACGGCATCGCCTTCAAGAATGGCCGCATGTGGACGGCGGTCAACGAGCGCGACGAGCTCGGCGACAACCTGGTACCGGACTACATCACCGAGGTGCACCAGGACGGTTTCTACGGTTGGCCCTACGCGTATTACGGCGCCAACGAAGACCCGCGCCTGGCCGGCAAGGCGCCGGAACTGGTCGAGAAAACCCGCGTCCCCGATTTCGCGGTGGGCCCACATGTGGCGGCGATGGACATCACTTTCTATGACGGCACGGCGTTCCCGGCCCGGTACCAGGGGGGCGCGCTGGTGGGCCTGCACGGGTCGTGGAATCGTGCCGTGCTATCGGGCTACAAGGTGCTGTTTGTTCCCTTCAAGGGCGACAAACCCAGTGGCCAGGCCGAGGATTTCCTCAGCGGCTTCGTGGTCGACGGCAGCACGTCGGAGGTCTATGGCCGCCCGGTGGCCAGCCTGGTGCTCAAGGACGGCAGCGTGCTGGTCAGCGACGATGCCGGCAACACGGTCTGGCGAGTCAGCCACGCGCCCAAGGCCACCGCCGCGCGCTGAGGCGGTGGCCCGTCGCGCCCGGGCTCAGTGCCTGGGTGAGGTGGGGAACACCAGTTCGGCCTGCACCGGGTAGTGGTCCGACGGCAGCACGCCGCCGGGCTTTTCATCCAGCGTGCTGAAGCGATCCACGGTGAAGCCGCGCACCAGGATCCAGTCCAGTTCCACGGTCGGCTTGCCGGTGAAATCATGGAAGGTCAGGCGCGGGCCATCGACCTTGCCGGCAAGCCTGCGCGCATCACCGAGCGCGGCGGTGAACGTCTGGTAGGTGGTGCTGCCCGGCTCGCTGTTGAAATCGCCGGTGACCACCACCGGGATGTCCTTGGGCAGCGCGGCCACCCGTTCAATGATCAGCTTGGCACCCAGCACGCGGCGCGGCTCATCTTCCTCGCGGTAGGGCAGGTGGGTATTGAGCAGGTAGAAGCGCTGGCCATCGGTCTGGCGCTGGAACAGCCCCCAGGTGACCATGCGCGGCATCAGGTTGCCCCAGGTGATGCTGGCGACCACATCGGGCGTGTCGGAGAGCCAGAAATTGCCGGATTCCAGCAGCTTGAGCTGCGCGGTGTCGTAGAACACGCCCATGTGCTCATCGGCATGGCCGCCGCGGCGGCCTTCGCCGAACCAGCGGTAGCCGGGCAGGTGCTGCACCAGGTAATCGGCCTGTTTTTCCACCAGCTCCTGGGTGCCAAACACGGCCGGGTGCTGCTCGCGCAGCAGCGTCACCATCGCATCGCGACGGTCTTCCCAGCGCCGGCCGGCCTCGGTATCCACCGGCGTGCGCACGTTGAAGGACATCACCCGCAACGCGTCGGCCGCATGCGCCGAAGCGGTGGCGAGCGACATCGCCATCAATACCAACAAAGCGGGGCGGTGGAAACGTGCGTGCATGGGGCCTCCTGGACGGCCTGACAGGGAAGGCCCCAGCTTGCCATGCTTTCCTCGACACCGACTGTGCCGCAACGGGTGACACCTGCTGCAACGCAGCGCGAACACCGTGGCGGATGCGGTGATTGTGACGCGCCTGCTTGAGCGCGGCCGCCAATCCGGGTTGAATCGGAACAGCACTGCCCCTCGCGGAGTTTCAGGTGAATCCCCAGTCCCTTCCACCGCCGTCTTCCGGCCACCCTGACGTGACGCTGCGTTGGCTCCGGCGCGGCGACGCGCAGGCGTGGTACGACTATCTGCGCTTACCCGAGGTTATCGGCCAGACCAGCTGGGCGCTGTCATCGGTCGACGACCTGACGGCAATCTTCGCCGCACTGGAGCCGGAGGCTGCCGCGCCTCAGCTGCGCCTGGCCATTGTCGATCGCGGCG
The DNA here is from genome assembly GCF_056400545.1 of Stenotrophomonas sp. P5_A8. Taxonomy (NCBI): domain Bacteria; kingdom Pseudomonadati; phylum Pseudomonadota; class Gammaproteobacteria; order Lysobacterales; family Lysobacteraceae; genus Stenotrophomonas; species Stenotrophomonas sp. P5_A8. The sequence continues at coordinate 3,572 of NZ_JBFULB010000326.1, forward strand.
ATGCGCTTGTTGGAACCCTCGGCTTCCACAGCATCAATCCCCATCACGGCAGCGCCGAAATCGCCTACGAGCTTTCACCGGCGGCCTGGCACCGGGGCATCGCCACGGCCGTGTGCCGGCAGGTCGTGCCGTGGGCGTTTGCCCATTTCGGCTGGCAACGCATCCAGGCCGTGGTGCTGGATACCAATCATGCCTCGGCGCGCGTGCTGCACCGGTGCGCGTTTCAGCATGAAGGACGATTGCGCGGCTTCCGTCGTGTCGGCGGTACCTCGCGCGACTTCGATATGTATGCGCGTCTGCGTGGCGACCCGGCCAGCTAGTTTCAACTGGTCAGCAACACCCAGCCGATCAGGCTGTTGATCGCGATGCCCAAAAGCAGCACCCACAGCGTGGACAACACGGTATTGAGCCAGGAGCGTTCCAAGGCCACCTTGAGCCAGCCAGCCTGCACCACCGCGTACCAGAGCAGGGACAGCAGGGACACGGCCACGCCGATGTGGGTCGACAGCTGGCCTGGCAGCCGGACGAACACCATGCTGGTAGACAGCGCGACCGCGAACGGCGCGGTCAGGTAACACTGCACGAAGAATGGGCGGCGCAGCGTCTCGCGGGTCATCGGCAGCTTGCTGCGTCGGAGCATGTGCACGGTAGCGATCAGCGGCCACACCGCGAAGGTGATCGAGCGGTACAGC
>NZ_JBFULB010000327.1:0-4257 GCF_056400545.1 Stenotrophomonas sp. P5_A8
GGACCGTTGGGCGCCATGGATGGCGCCCACGAGCCCCCAGGGACGGGTTTACGGCGTGTCCCGCACCCCCGCCCACCCCGGCCCGCCATCAGCGAACCGACCGCCGCTTCAAGCCGCCATCGCCACCTTCCGCAAACGATCCAGCACGAAATCGGCCAGCTCATGCGGGGAATACTTGGCCACGAACGCATTGGCGCCCACCCGCTCGACCATCGCGTTGTTGAACACGCCCGACAGCGAGGTATGCAGCAGCACGTACAGCCCGGCCAGGCCCGGATGGCGCCGGATTTCCGTCGTCAGCGTATAGCCGTCCATCGCCGGCATCTCGATGTCCGAAATCACCATCGCATAGCGCTCGGCCGGGTTCTCGCCGGCCGCGTGGATCTGCAGCAGGTGGTCCAGCGCCTGCTTGCCGTCGGACAGCAGCGTCGCGCCCACCCCCAGCTGGTCCAGCACACTGCGGATCTGCTGGCGGGCCACCCGCGAGTCGTCCACCACCAGCACCTGCAGCTGCGGGCCGTCGGCCGGCATCGCCAGCGACGGGTCCAGCACCGCCTCGCCGCGCACCTGGGCGATGTCGGCCAGCACGCTTTCCACGTCGATCACCTGGATCAGCTCGCCCTGGAAACGCGTCACCGCGGTCAGGTAGCTCGACTCGGCGCCCAGTTCCGGCGGCGGATGGATGTCCTCCACCGCGATATTGACGATCCGCTCCACCCCGCTCACCAGGAAGCCCTGGATCGAGCGATTGAACTCGGTCACCACCAGATAGCCCGGCGCCTTGTCCGCATCCGGCTCGCGCTCGGGGTGGCCGATGGCCAGCCCAAGGTCCAGCACCGGCACCGAGCGGCCGCGAACATCGGCCACCCCGGCGAACTGGCTGGGCAGCCCGGGCACCTGGAACAGGTCCGGGCGGCGCAGGACTTCCTGCACCTTGAACACGTTCACGCCAAAAAGCTGGCGTCCGCCGAGCCGGAACAGCAGCAGGGCCAGACGATTGTGGCCGGCCAGACGCGTACGCTGGTCGATGCGGTTGAGCAGGTCATGTGACATGGGGGTGGTATCGGCGCCAGCGCGCCCGACTTGAGCGCCGCGCCCCGTGGATTCCGGCACGCGCCTTGCAGGACGCTGCCCATGTGCCTTGCCCGTGGAGTCGCCATGCGTTGGATCATTCTTGCCCTGCTAACGCTGGTCACCGTGCCTGCGTCCGCCGCGGGCGGCTGGCAGCCGGTGGACAGCATCCGCGCCGCCGCGCTGTCGACCCTGCCGGCCGGCAGCGAAGGCGACACCACCCTGGATTCGGCGCTGCGCCTGCCGGCGTGCGGGCAGGGGCTCAAGGCCCAGCCCACCGGCACCAGCACCGTGGAAGTCAGCTGCCCGGATGCGGGCGGCTGGCGGCTGTTCGTCCCGGTCAAGATCCGCAGAAACCAGAATGTGCTCATCCTCAACCGCGGCATCAGTGCTGGAGAAACCCTGGCCGCCGTCGATATCACCACTGCACAGCGTGACGTGGCCCGTATTGCCGGCGCCGCGCTGGCCGACCCGGCGGCTGCGGTCGGGCGGGTCGCCCGGCGCACGTTGACCGCCGGCAGCCTGCTCTCGGCCAACGACCTGGTCGCCCAACGCCTGGTCCGTCGCGGCGACAGCGTCGCGCTGGTGTCGCGGATCGGCGGGGTCGAAGTGCGTGTCGCGGGCAAGGCCATGGCCGACGCCGGTGAAAATGAACGCGTTTCGGTGGAGAATCTGTCCTCGCGGAAGATCGTGCAGGGCACCGTGGCGGCCAGTGGCGACGTTTTTGTGACGCGCTGAGCACAATACTGAACCGGCGGCGGAAATCGGTAAAAAAACCGCATAACCCCCTAAAGATGGCGGTCCCCATGCCGTTATCCCTTGTGAACCGCAACTCCAGGACAACTCCATGAGCCAGAAAATCGACGGCAACCTGCAGGCCACCGCCCATCTGCGCAGCGTCAGCCTTGGCACCAAGCCGGCCGCCAGCACCGATTCGCCGACGCGTCCGGTTGAAGCAGCGGACAGCCTGCGCCTGACCGGCGAGGCCACCAGCCTGCAGGCCCTGCAGCGCGAGCTGAGCACCGCCCCGGCGATCGACGCCGGCCGTGTGCAGGCCGTGCGCGAGTCGCTGCAGAACGGCACCTACAAGATCAATCCCGACGCGATCGCTTCGCGCATGCTCGATCTGGACCAGCAGCTGCAGGGATGAACCTGGCGATGAGCGAGCCATTGCAGCGCCTCAGCGATGCCTTGGACGTCGAACGCCAGGCATTGGTCGAGCATGACGTGCAGGCGTTGATCCGTGCCACCGGCGCCAAGCTCGAAGCGCTGCGCGCCCTTGAGGCCGTGCTGCCGGTCGGTCAGGGCGAACGCCTGCAGGAGCTGGCCGAACGCAACCGCGCCAACGGCGTGCTGTTGTCGCGCCGCCGCCGCGAGGTCMACTGGGCGCTGCGCCAGCTGGGCCGCAGCGAAGAATCCTCGGCTTACGACGCCAAGGGCCAGTCCCACACGCTGCATACGCGACGGCCGCTCGCCGTCGCCTGATCCGGCCCCGCGTGGGCCGTACGCGCGTGCACGGGCTTCCGTCGCGCGGACCAACGCGTATATTGGGCGCCTGTTTCGACTGCCCGATGTGACCGTGACCGCTTCTTCCAACCTTGTCACCGCGCCGCTGCCACCGCAGCAGGTCCTGCTCGCCCTGTTCGAGCGGGTCAACGAAGGCATGCTGCTGTTCCGCGAGGATGGCAGCGTGGCCTTGGCCAACGCCGCCGTCAGCGAGATGCTCGGCCAGGCCGAGGACGCGGCCGGTCTGGGTGCGGCGCAATGGCTGCGTCAGCTGCTGCCGCCCGATGCGCTGGAACATGCGCGCCAGCACGGTCACTGGAACGGCAGCCTGCCGGTGGGTGAGCGCATGGTCATCGCCCATGTCTACCACCACGATGAAGCCGGCCAGCGCCATTACCTGGCCCTGTTCCGCCGCATCGAAGGCCAGGAAGACTACGAGCGCGAACTGCAGCAGCGCCATGCCGAGCTTCGCCAGGCCTACCTGCGCCTCAACGGCACCCAGGAAAAGCTGCTGCAGTCCGAGAAGATGGCCTCCATCGGCCAGCTCGCCGCCGGCGTCGCGCACGAGATCAACAACCCGATCGGCTACGTGCACTCCAACCTGGGCAGCCTGCAGGAGTACCTGCGCAGTCTGTTCACCGTGATCGAAGCCTACGAGCGCGCCCTGCGCGCACCCGATCCCAAGGCGCTGATCCCGGAAATCGACGACATCCGCACCCGCTTCGACATCGACTTCATCAGCCGCGACCTGCCGCAGCTGATGGCCGAATCGCGCGAGGGCATCGAGCGGGTGACCCGGATCGTGCGCGACCTCAAGGACTTCTCGTATTCCGGCCGTGATGAATCCTGGAAGCTGGTCGACCTGCATTCCGGCCTCGAATCGACGATCAACATCATCTGGAACGAGCTCAAGTACAAGGTCACCCTGCAGCGCGAGTTCGGCCAGCTGCCGCTGGTGGAATGCCTGCCGTCCGAGCTCAACCAGGTCTACATGAACCTGCTGCTCAACGCTGGCCATGCCATCGCCGACCGCGGCACGATCACGGTGCGCACCGGCGTGGACGGGGAGCATGTCTGGGTGGAGTTCGAAGACACCGGCGGCGGCATCTCGCCGGAACTGCGCCAGCGCATCTTCGATCCGTTCTTCACCACCAAGCCGGTCGGCAGCGGCACCGGCCTGGGCCTGTCGATCTCCTACAGCATCATCAACAAGCACCACGGCCGCATCGACCTGGACAGCACCCCGGGGCAGGGCTCCAGGTTCCGCCTGGTGCTGCCGATCAAACAGCCGCGCTGACCCGCACGTAGAGCCGACCGTTGGTCGGCTGCCTTGGCACCTCGGCTGCCACGGGAGGTCGGCTGCCTTGGCACCTCGCCTGCCACGGCAAGTCGGCTGCGGCGGCACCTCGGTTGGGAGCAGCCGACCAACGGTCGGCTCTACGGGCGTCATCGGCTSGCTGGGTCATTGCGRCGATCCGCGCGCGCGTGGCATGGCGCAACGCATCCGCACGCCCCATTGCCGTAGAGCCGACCGTTGGTCGGCTGCCTYGGCACCTCGGCTGCCACGGSARGTCGGCTGCGGCGGCACYTCGGTTGRGAGCAGCCGACCAACGGTCGGCTCTACGGGCGTCATCGGCTCGCTGGGTCATTGCGACGATCCGCGCGCGCGTGGCATGGCGC
>NZ_JBFULB010000328.1:0-4255 GCF_056400545.1 Stenotrophomonas sp. P5_A8
CTCCGGCAGATGGGTGGCACGGTTGTAGGCCCGCCCCAACGGATCGCGCACAGCGTGTGCTAGCTGGTGTTCGATGTAATCGGGGCGGAACCCCAGCACCTCGTCCAGAACCGTCCGCGCCATTGCCCTGAAGCCGTGGCCGACGATGGTTTTTCCGTCAAAGCCGAGGTTCCGCAGGGCGGCGTTGATCGTGTTCTCGCTCATGGGCCGAGATGCACTCCGGACTCCCGGAAACACGTACTCACTGCGCCGGGTCAGCGGCTGCAGCTCCGCAAGCACCTGCACGGCCTGGTCGGACAGGGGGACGATATGGGGGGTCTTCGTCTTGCTGGTGACGTACCGCCACTCCCCGGCATCTAGGTCGATGTCAGCCCACTTGGCGGCGCGAAGCTCGCCGGGACGCACAAAGAGCAAAGGGGCAAGCCTAAGGGCCGCTTGGGTGACTGGAGAGCCTTGGTAGGAATGGAGGGCCCGCAGCAGTTCGCCAATCTGTTCGGGGTCCGTGAGGCTTGCGAAGTGCTTAGTCCTTGGCTGTTCAAGCGCCMCAGCCAAGTCCTCTGCAGGATTCCGTTCGGCGCGGCCGGTTGCCAGGGCATAGCGGAAGACCCGGCCCGCGTGGGACCGTGCTCGATGGGCAGTTTCGACCACACCCCGCTGCTCAAGCTTACGCAGGGCCGCCAAAAGGATAGGGGCGGTTACGTCGGTGATAGGCGTGGCAGCAATGGCTGCCAGATCCTTTTCAATCAAGCGCCGCTCGCGCTTTACCGAGCCTGGAGACAGCCCCTCTTTGGCCCGCTTGGCTAGCAGCTCTAGGCCGATGGCCCCGAAGGTGCTGTTAACACGGTCAGTGTGAGCCGCTCGCTCGGCCCTGGCCACGTGAGCCGGGTTAGCCCCGCCTCGCAGCAACGCCCGCAGCTTGTCACGCTCGGCTCGAGCCTGCTGGAGCGACATCGACGGGTACTCATCGATGGTGACGATGCTCGCCTTGGAGGCGTACCTGTAGCGGTAGCGCCATGCCTTGGATCCGGACGGCCGCACCTCTATGCAGAGGCCATTGGAATCCGCAACCCGGTAGGGGCGGTCCTTGGCCTTCAGTGCACGTAATTTGGTGTCGGTGAGCATGTGAGTCATCCGCCAGTGAGTCGGGGTAGGAAATCCCCGACCCTTGGCTCACAGCCTGACTCACTTTTTTGCCGGATGCAAGTGGACGTCAATGGACGCCGACGGACGGTATATCGCTAAATTCGGTGCGTTTCCGCGCTTCGTCCGGATGACCGTGGACGTCGCCGGACATCAATGTGGTGGGCCCACCAGGACTCGAACCTGGAACCAAAGGATTATGAGTCCTCTGCTCTAACCGTTGAGCTATAGGCCCCTGCGGCTGCACAGTGTAGTGGAGCCCCCCAGCCGCTTTCCACTGGAAAAAGCCGGCATCAGCCGAAACGCTGCCCCATCGTCTGTACCCGCCGTACGTTTTCCGCAGCCAGTTCCCGCAGTGCCCCCGAACGCAGTAGCGATGAGCCCGCCACACGCTGCCAGTAGTCCACTGCCAGCGGTGCGGCCCATTGCAGGTGCGTAAGCTGCCCGCTTCGATCGGGTACGACGGTAGCCAACGGGCTCGCTGCGCGCAGCACGCCAGTCCGCGACGGAGCCAATGACATCGGCAGCATGTCGTAGGCCGGCGCAAGCGGCAGCGGGCCGCGGTCGGTCAGGTGGAAACCGATGTTGCCCTGGTGCATGTCGCTGTTGCCGATCAGCCGCCCGAACGCATGCAGCCGCCCCACCCGGACGAGCGTGTCGCGATCCACCCAGCCCTGCGCATACAGCAACCCCGCTGCAGTGCCCCAGTCCGCAGTTGCCTCGCCGGTGAAGGCCGATGACAGCGCGAGCAGCGAAACGACGCCGCGCCGCCCGAGCACGTCCACGCTGCGGTCGAAGCGCTGCACCTCCAAGAAGGTATGCGTTTCGGTCTGTAAGAGTTCGGAGACGGCCGCGGGCACTGCAGGGCCAAGTGCTCGCAGACCAGAAGATCCGCCCAGCGCTCGGCCGCCGCGCCGGCAGCGGGCTGGGCGAACTTCACCAGGGCGGCGTAGCGGCCACGTTCGCCCTCGACCGTGGCGGTGAACTTGGGTTGCTCGCCGCCGGGCGACGAGCCGACATCCTCGCCTTCCAGCGCCGCCGCCGCACGCTCCGGGTAGCGATGCGCGCGGTGGGCAGCGAGGACGTGATCGGGCGGGGCATCCAGCGCACGCAACGCGCTCTGCACCGCATCGCCACCGAGCAGCAGGTCGCCGATCTGGGTGCCGCCTGCGCGGACCAGTGCCTGCAGGGTGTCACCCAGCTGCCAACGGCTAAGGTCTTCGGGCACGCCAAGGTCCCGGCCCCGACGGTGCGCGAAGGTGCGACCCAGGAAGCCTTGTGGCCGCAGGTCATCCAGATACCAGGGCAGACCGGGGAAGTGGCCGTCCACGGTGTCATCCGGCGACCGGGTGAGATTGGGTCGTGCCGCGTTGGTCTGGACATGGACGCTCTCGCCCGTGAGTGCCACGACCGTGCCGAGTTCTTCGAGGGTGGCATCGGCCCGTAGCCGGAACAGGGGCCATTCGCTGCCCGCCGGGGTCTGCTGGCGCACGGCATACGCCGTGGCGCGGGTGCGTCCCAGGCGCACGATCCGCTCTCCGGCTTCAGCCACCAGGCGGCTGAGGGTGGTCCGGGTGATGCCCAGGCGATCGACGAGAGCGGCTGCGGAGACCGCTTCGCCGGCGGGCAGGCTGTCGATCAGATCCTGGAGCTGCACGGTACGGGGACGAGGCATTGCCGTGGTTTCGGGACGAATTAAGTTACGAATCCATACGCCACTTCAGCAGAAATGGCAAATTTGATTTCCKATATGGCATTGATTTTAATCGACTTATCTTCACTACCCTCTGAAAGGCGCAATAATTAAGTTACGTAAACTGTAACGAAATAATCGGCCAGTCCTTGGTCATCACCCAAAAAAAACCCCGCCGAAGCGGGGTCTTTCCATCAACGCACCCGTCCTGGAATCAATCGATATCCAGGAAGCTGCGCAGCTGCTCGGACCGGCTCGGGTGACGCAGCTTGCGCAGCGCCTTGGCTTCGATCTGGCGGATGCGCTCGCGGGTGACGTCGAACTGCTTGCCGACTTCCTCGAGGGTGTGGTCGGTGTTCATGTCGATGCCGAAGCGCATGCGCAGCACCTTGGCTTCCCTCGGGGTGAGGCCGGCCAGCACGTCGCGCACGGTTTCAGACAAGTTGATGTTGGTGGTGTTCTCGATCGGGGACTCCACGTTGGTGTCCTCGATGAAGTCGCCCAGATGGGAATCCTCGTCGTCGCCGATCGGGGTTTCCATCGAGATCGGCTCCTTGGCGATCTTCATCACCTTGCGGATCTTGTCTTCCGGCATGTCCATTTCCTTGGCCAGCTCCTCCGGCGTGGCCTCGCGGCCGTACTGCTGGAGCATCTGGCGGGAAATGCGGTTCAACTTGTTGATCGTTTCGATCATGTGCACCGGGATACGGATGGTGCGCGCCTGATCGGCGATCGAACGGGTGATGGCCTGGCGGATCCACCAGGTCGCATACGTGGAGAACTTGTAACCACGACGGTATTCGAACTTGTCCACGGCCTTCATCAGGCCGATGTTGCCTTCCTGGATGAGGTCGAGGAACTGCAGGCCGCGGTTGGTGTACTTCTTGGCGATGGAGATCACCAGGCGCAGGTTGGCCTCGACCATTTCCTTCTTGGCCTTGCGCGCACGCGCCTCACCGTAGGCCATGGCGCGGCTGATTTCCTTCAGCTCGTCCAGTTCCAGCCAGGTGGTCTTTTCGATGTCGATCGTCGCCTGCTGTTCGGCGATGATCTGGTCCTTGACGTCACGCAGGGCCGAGGACCACTTCTGCTTGCGCTTCAGTGCGTCTTCCACCCACTCCAGGTTGGTCTGGTTGCCTTCCCAAGAGCGGATGAAGTCCTTGCGCGGCATGCGCGCGGTCACGGTGGCCAGATTCAGCACGCGGCGCTCGTGGGACTTGATGTCGGCCATGACGTCGCGCAGCTGCTTGACCAGTACGTCGGTCAGCGGCAACGGCAGCTTCAGGGTCACGAACACGGCGGCCATGTCGTCGCGCAGCTTGGCCAGCGGCTTGCGGTCGCCCTTGGCGGCAGCCTTCTTGAACGCGGCATACGCATCGCTCAGGGCCTGCATGCGGCGTGCGACTTCTTCCGGGTCCGGAC
>NZ_JBFULB010000329.1:0-4254 GCF_056400545.1 Stenotrophomonas sp. P5_A8
GATCGCGCCCATGCCGGTGGAGGTGATCACCCCACCCGCGCCGCCTTCCAGTTCGGCCAGCGCTTCGCCAAGCAGGTCGCGCGTGGGATTGCCACTGCGGGTGTAGTCGTACTGGCGCTTGTTGCCGAAGCCATCGAAGCTGAAGTTGGACGACAGCACGATCGGCGGCGTCACCGCACCGTGGGCGGTGTCGCGGTCGATGCCGGCGCGCACGGCGGCGGTGACGCGGCTACAGGACGGCTCGGTACCGGTGGACAGGCTCATGCGGTTTCTCCCAGGGAACGAATGGCGGTGGCGAGGATCGCGTCGATGCGATCGGTTTCTTTGAGAAAGGCATCGTGGCCGTACGGCGAGCGCAGCACGCGCAGGCTGCCGCGCGGCCCCAGCCCTTCGACCAGGCCAACGCAATCGGCCAGCGGCACCAGACGGTCGCCTTCCACGGCCACCACCACGGTCGGCAGGTGGATGGCGGTCGGGTCGACGCGGTGCAGGTCGATCGATTCGGACAGGCGCAGGTAGGCGTCCACCGCGGTGCGCGCCACGTACTGCGCGCCGGCGGCATCGAGGTAATCCTCGGCGGCCACGCGCACGCGGCCGTTGACCACTTCCGGCGGTGCATCGAAGCGCTCGCCGAATTCTTCCGGCGTGCGGTAGCTGAGCATCGCGAACTGCCGCGCCAGGGCCAGCCCGTGGCCTTCGGCGCATTGCAGCTGGCCCAGGGCCACCGCACGGCGCTGCAGTGCGCGCCAGGCCGAGGCGTAGGGATGCGGACGATGCGCGCCGCTTACCGCCACCAGCTTGAGCAGACGCGGGCGATGGCGGATGGCGAACTGCTGGCCAACCAGTGCACCGTAGGAATAGCCGACGAAGCACAACACCTGGGCAATGCCGAGATGGTCGAGCAGCAGTGCCAGCGCGTCGGCCTGGTCGGCCGTATCGATGGGCAGGTCCAGCGCGCCGTCGGCACCGATGAAATCGAAGGCGAGGATGCGCTGCTCGGCTGGGTCCAGTGCGCGGCCGGCGGCGACAAGCCCTTCGGCCCAGCCTTTTTCCGGGAATTCGGTGTTGGCGGCCACGTGCCGATGCGCGGAAATGCCCCCGGCCAGCACCACCACCGGTGCACCCGCACGCCCCACCAGTTCATAGCGCAGGCGTACCGGACGGGCACCGGCGTGGCGCATCGACAGCACCGCGGCGATTTCGCCGCGCACGGCGTTGGACCCGGCGTCGAGCGGGACGCTGATCGGTGCGAAGGCGTCGGTGGCAACAGCGGTGGCGGTGGCGAAACCCATGGCGGTATCCAAAGTAGGAAAACGGCCATCGAGCTTTCGCGGAGCTCGCGTTCGAAGCGCACGCACGGTGCACGGTTCGAACCATCTTTCGGAAGACACCAACGGTCTCCGCAGGATTTGGCACCTACGCAGGTCGCTTTCGCGTCTGCGGGCTGCCCCGGCTTCAAAGGGCCTGTCCCTCTGCCGGTCTCGATGGTGGAGCCACGATGCCAGCCCCTTTCAGCGATGTCAATCCTTTCATCGGGATGAAGCGATATAGTTTTTTCTCATCAGGGCGCCACCCGCACGCACCGAGCGTCGCGCTTTCCTGAACGGACCCGGTTGCGTACAGTCGCGCCCATCTCCACCGGATCCCCGCCATGCGCCGTGCGCTGCTGCTGACCTTGCTGTCGTGTCCTCTCGCCCTCCAGGCCGCCAGCGTGCCCGGCAATGCCGCCTGGCGCTCGGGCTGGGGCCTGGTCGAGCAGGCCCACGCCGCCGCGCCGGCCAACCGCCTCGATGCGGGCATTGCCACGGTCAAGCTGGAGGGCGGTGGCAGCCGCTGGCAGGCTCGCGTGGACAACCACCTGTTCGGGCCGGTGCAGATCGCACTGCGCCAACCGGCCGGCGCCACGGCGTTGCCCGGCCTGCCGCTGCAGGCGGTGCTGGCCGGCTCGGCCAGCGTCGTGGTGACCCGCCTGCAACTGTCGTCGGACATACCACGGCTGGACCTGCTGCTCGATGCGGTGCCCGGCGATCCCACCGCCACGGCCCAGGACGTGGCCTACCAGCTGCCTTTCGATGCCAGGCGCTTCCAGGTCACCCAGGCTCCGCAGGGCCGTTTCAGCCACACCGATGCGGAGAACCGCGACGCCATCGACTTCGCCCTGGCCGAAGGGACCTCGGTGCTCGCCGCGCGCGCCGGCCGGGTGATGCAGGTGCAGGGCAATTTCGACGGGAACGGACAGGACCCGGTGCGCGATCGGGCGCGGGCCAACTTCATTCGGATCCTGCACGAAGACGGCAGCATGGCCGTCTACGCGCACCTGCAGGCCAACGGCGTCCTGGTGCGCAGCGGCCAGCGGGTCGACGCTGGCCAGCGGATCGGCCTGTCGGGCAACACCGGTTTCAGCACCGCGCCGCACCTGCATTTCGTGGTCCAGACCAACAGTGGCATGCAGCTGCGGTCGGTGCCGGTACGGATCGTGACCCCGCAGGGCGAGCTGCACTTCGCCCGCGAAGCCGATCCGGGCGGCCCCGCCGCCCTGCCCTGACCCCGGCCACGCCCGCCCCCGCTATACTGGACGGCTTATCTCCATGAAAAGCGCCCCGGGCGGGCGCGTCACGCCATGTCCGAAGTCGCCAACGAAGCCGCGCGCCGCCGCACCTTCGCCATCATTTCCCATCCTGACGCCGGCAAGACCACGCTGACCGAAAAGCTGCTGCTGTTCGGCGGTGCGATCCAGATGGCCGGTTCGGTGAAGGGCCGCAAGGCCGCGCGCCACGCAACGTCCGACTGGATGGCGCTGGAAAAGGAGCGCGGGATCTCGGTCACCTCCTCGGTGATGCAGTTCCCTTACGAAGGCAAGATCGTCAACCTGCTCGACACCCCCGGCCACGCCGACTTCGGCGAGGACACCTACCGCGTGCTCACCGCGGTGGACTCGGCGCTGATGGTGATCGACGTGGCCAAGGGCGTGGAAGAGCGCACCATCAAGCTGATGGAAGTGTGCCGCCTGCGCGATACCCCGATCATGACCTTCATCAACAAGCTCGACCGCGAGGGCAAGGAGCCGATCGACCTGCTGGATGAAGTGGAGAGCGTGCTCGGCATCCAGTGCGCGCCGGTGACCTGGCCGATCGGGATGGGCCAGCGCCTGAAAGGCGTGGTCCACCTGATCAGCGGCGAAGTCCACCTGTACGAACAGGGCCGCAACTTCACCCGCCAGGATTCGACCATCTTCCCGTCGATCGATTCGCCAGGCCTGGCCGAGAAGATCGGTGAGCGCATGCTGGCCGACCTGCGCGACGAGCTGGAACTGGTGCAGGGCGCCAGCCACCCGTTCGACCTGGAGGCCTACCTGGCCGGCAAGCAGACCCCGGTGTTCTTCGGCTCGGGCGTGAACAACTTCGGCGTGCAGCCGCTGCTGGACTTCTTCGTCGAGCACGCGCCGTCGCCGCAGCCGCGCGCCACCACCGGCCGGGTGATCGCGCCGGAGGAAAACAAGCTCACCGGCTTCGTGTTCAAGATCCAGGCCAACATGGACCCGCAGCATCGCGACCGCGTGGCCTTCATGCGGATCTGCTCGGGCCGGTTCGTCGCCGGCATGAAGACCTTCCACGTGCGCACCGGCAAGGAAATGAAGCTGGCCAACGCGCTGACCTTCATGGCCAGCGATCGCGAGATCGCCGCCGAAGCGTGGCCGGGCGATGTCATCGGTATCCACAACCACGGCACCATCTCCATCGGTGACACCTTCACCGAAGGCGAGGCGGTGAGCTTCACCGGCATCCCGAACTTCGCCCCGGAACTGTTCCGCCGCGCACGCCTGCGCGATCCGCTCAAGCTCAAGCAGCTGCAGAAGGGCCTGGCCCAGCTCTCCGAAGAAGGTGCCACGCAGTTCTTCCGCCCGCTGATGAGCAACGATCTGATCCTCGGTGCGGTGGGTGTGCTGCAGTTCGACGTGGCCGCCTACCGCCTGAAGGACGAGTACGGCGTGGAAGCCACCTTCGAGCCGGTCAGCGTGACCACGGCGCGCTGGGTCACCTGCAGCAACGAGAAGAAGCTGGAGGAGTTCCGCGAAAAGAACGCGGGCAACCTGAGCATCGATGCGGCCGGGCAGCTGGTGTATCTGGCACCGACCCGGGTCAACCTGCAGCTGGCGCAGGAGCGTGCGCCGGATGTGCGCTTCGCTGCCACGCGCGAAGCGGCACACAGTATTTCGGTCGGCTGATACCGCGTCTGAACAGGCCCGCGTGCATG
>NZ_JBFULB010000330.1:0-4218 GCF_056400545.1 Stenotrophomonas sp. P5_A8
TGGCACCCGTGCGGCAAGCGGTCGCAGCGTGCCCGGGGGCATACGATTCCTTCGCCGCCGGGTTTGTACATTGATCTGAATCAAGGCTGTTTGAAGTTGCAGGTCACAGAATTCATCCCGTAGACCCCCTTCCCGCCACCTGAAACGGCAAAACCCAACGAGGTAGCCAGGCCATGATTGATTCGACAGTCGTAGAACTGTCGCGGCTGCAATTCGCTCTGACCGCGATGTACCACTTCCTTTTCGTACCGCTCACGCTTGGCCTGTCCTTCCTGGTGGCCATCATGGAGAGCGTGTACGTCATGACCCGTAAACAGGTCTGGCGGCAGATGACCCTGTTCTGGGGCACGCTGTTCGGCATCAACTTCGCCATCGGCGTGGCCACCGGCCTGGTGATGGAATTCCAGTTCGGCATGAACTGGTCGTATTACAGCCACTACGTCGGCGACATCTTCGGCGCACCGCTGGCCATTGAAGGCCTGATGGCGTTCTTCCTGGAAGCGACCTTCATCGGTCTGTTCTTCTTCGGCTGGAAGCGCCTGACCCCGGTGAAGCATCTGGCCGTGACCTGGCTGATGGCACTGGGCACCAACCTGTCGGCGGTGTGGATCCTGATCGCCAACGGCTGGATGCAGAACCCGACCGGTGCGGTATTCAACCCGGAAACGATGCGCATGGAAGTGGTGGACTTCGCCGCGGTGCTGTTCAACCCGGTAGCGCAGGCCAAGTTCGTGCATACCGTCAGTGCCGGCTACGTGACCGGCGCGATCTTCGTCATGTCCATCAGCGCGTTGTACCTGCTGCGCAACAAGCACCGGGACATGGCCCGCCGCTCGTTCGCGGTGGCTGCGGCGTTCGGCCTGCTGTCGTCGCTGTCGGTGGTGGTGCTGGGCGACGAGAGCGGTTACGCCGCCAGCGAACATCAGAAGATGAAGCTGGCCGCGATCGAGGCGATGTGGGAAACCGAGCGTGCCCCGGCTGATTTCACCGCCTTCGGCATTCCCAACCAGACCACCCACACCAACGACTACGCGATCAAGATCCCGTACCTGATGGGGCTGATCGCCACCCGTTCGCTGGACCAGCCGATTCCCGGCATCCTGGAACTGGTGGGTCGTGCGGAGAACCGCATCCGCGGTGGCCAGCTGGCCTACGGTGCGCTGGAGCGCGTGCGCAAGGACAAGAACGATCTTGAAGCGCGCGAGATGTTCGACCGCCACTGGCAGGACCTGGGCCATGGCCTGCTGCTCAAGCGTTACCGCGAGGACATCCTCAACGCCACCCCGGAGGAAATCTCCAAGGCCGCGATGGATACCGTGCCGCGCGTTGCCCCGCTGTTCTGGACCTTCCGCATCATGGCGGGCCTGGGCTTCTACCTGATCGCGTTCTTCGCGGTGGCCTTCTACTTCTCCTGCCGCAACAGCTTCCAGGACAAGCGTTGGTTCCTGAAGCTGGCCGTGTGGTCGCTGCCGGCACCGTGGATTGCGATCGAATGCGGCTGGTTCGTGGCCGAGTACGGCCGCCAGCCGTGGGCGGTGGATGGCGTGCTGCCCACCTTCTATGCAGCGTCGGGCCTGGCACTGCACGAGATCCTGACCACGCTGGCGGTGTTCACCGCGCTGTACACGGTGCTGCTGGTGATCGAGGTCAAGCTGATGCTCAAGGCGATCCGCAAGGGTCCGGACGACATCCTGCCCTCGCTGCAGGCTGACATCCGCCCCGTTTCCCCCGTTGTTGCCGCCCCCGGCCAGGCCTGAGGCAGGAGAATCCAGATGGACTTCATTGCACTTGATTACACCACGCTCCGCGTGATCTGGTGGCTGCTGCTCGGCATCCTGCTGGTCGGCTGGGCAGTCATGGACGGTTTCGACCTCGGGGTGGGCACGCTGCTGCCCTTCGTGGCCCGCACCGATGACGAACGCCGGTTGGTGATCAACACCGTCGGCCCGGTATGGGAAGGCAACCAGGTTTGGCTGGTGCTCGGCGGCGGCGCGATCTTCGCCGCATGGCCGCCGCTGTATGCGGTCAGCTTCTCCGGGTTCTACCTGGCAGTGTTTGTGATGCTGTTCGGGCTGATCCTGCGCCCGGTCGGCTTCAAGTACCGCAGCAAGATGCCCAGCAAGCGCTGGCGCGACAACTGGGACCGGGTGCTGTTCGTCGGTGGCCTGCTGCCGGGCCTGATCGCCGGCGTGGCGGTGGRCAACGTGCTGGTCGGCGTGCCGTTCCACTTCGATGACAGCATGCGCATCTTCTACACCGGCTCGTTCTTCGGCCTGCTCAATCCGTTCGCACTGGTCGCCGGGCTGGTCAGCGTGGCCATGCTGGTGTCGCACGGTGCGGCCATGCTGGTGCTCAAGACCGACGGCCCGGTGGCCGAACGTTCGGCCCGCTATGGCAGCGTCGCCGCGCTGATCAGCTTCGTGCTGTTCGCCGCTGCCGGCGTCTGGGTCGCCTTCGGTCTGCCGGGCTATCAGATCACCTCGCAGGTGGTCACCGATGGCCCGACCAACCCGCTGTTGAAGACCGCCGAACTGGGCACCGTCGCCGGGGGCTGGCTGCGCAACTACAGCACCATGCCGGCGACCCTGGTGTTCCCGCTCGTCGGCCTGCTGGGTGCACTGGCCAGTGCGGTACTGCTGCGGGCCCGTCGCGGCGGCCTGGCGTTMATCGCCTCGGGTGCCTCCATCGCCGCCATCATCCTCACCGTCGGCTTTGCGATCTTCCCGTTCCTGCTGCCCTCCTCCAGCCAGCCCATCTCCAGCCTGACCGTCTGGGACAGCTCGTCCAGCCATCTCACGCTGTGGATCATGCTGCTGGCCACGGCCATCTTCCTGCCGATCATCCTGGCCTACACGACCTGGGTCTACCGGGTGATGAAGGGCAAGACGACCGCCGAGGAAATGGGCAACAACCCCAACGCGTATTGATGCCCCGTGTGCCGGCCCTGCGTCGGCACCTACCCCGTACATAGGAGATTGACCATGTGGTATTTCGCCTGGATCCTCGGCGCCGGCCTTGCCTCGGTGGTGGCCATCCTCAACGGCATGTGGTTTGAAGCCCGCGAGACCGGCCGCATCGACAACGCATGACGCTGCAAGCGTAAAAAAAGGTTGCCGGCCCGGTCTTCACACCGTATCCTTGTCGGCTCCTTCGGGGTGTAGCTCAGTCTGGTAGAGCGCTACGTTCGGGACGTAGAGGTCGCAGGTTCGAATCCTGTCTCCCCGACCACTTCGGTGGTCGCATTGAAGCCTGGAGGCGTCATTTCCAGGCGTTCGTGTCAAAGGGCCGTGGCAACACGGCACCGAAGGTGAATACAACATCCCCCTTGCCGCCGAATGCGGGGATGGCTACAATAGGCGGCTMCTTACGGGGTGTAGCTCAGTCTGGTAGAGCGCTACGTTCGGGACGTAGAGGTCGCAGGTTCGAATCCTGTCTCCCCGACCAATTACTGGTCACATTGAAGCCTGGAAGACTCACGTCCTCCGGGCTTTTTTGTATGTGTCGTTCTGCGTGCCCCCGCGGTTATGGCAGCCCGTGCGTTTGCCGGGCGGAGAGCAGCCGAGCGTGGCTCGGCTCTACCGTCATGGAGCGGTGAGGCGTTCAACGAGCCCGCATGGACGGATTTACCGCGTGTCCGCATGTCCACGATCCCGGCCCTGCCAGGTGTGACCGCGTTTCATCGCCCGGACAGACCGCGCGGGTACAATGCYCGCCTTCGGGATGCGCGCGGCCTGCCCCATCCCTGCCCTTGAATCCACGCCGCCTTCCGCCACTGGCCGGGAGCGGCGTTTCCGCACATCCGCCCCACGGTGTTGCGCCACCTGCAAGAGATCCATGTCCATGACCCAAGCCGCCCCCCACGCATCGCCGCTCCTGCACGGACGCGTCCTGGCCTTTGCCGCCATTCTGCTGGCTGCGCTGAACCTGCGTACCGCGGTCACCTCGGTGACCCCGCTGCTGGATCTCCTCGGCCAGACCTTTGGCTTTGGGACCACCATGACCGGCGTGCTCGGCATGCTGCCCACCGCCTCGTTCGCGCTGTTCGGCGTCACCACGCCCATGGTCGCCCGCCGCATCGGCCTGGAACGCACCGCCCTGCTCGCCATGGGCCTGGCTACGGTCGGCCTGCTGCTGCGCTCGATGGCGGGCGGTATCGGCAGTCTGCTGTTCGGCTCGATCGTGGCGCTGGCCGGCATGGGCATCGGCAACGTGGTGGTG
>NZ_JBFULB010000331.1:0-4213 GCF_056400545.1 Stenotrophomonas sp. P5_A8
GTCAGGGGGCGGCGCCGAAGGCGCGGGGGTCTGGATGGTGATGAGACGGGACCCGCGGTTTGCGCAGCAAAGCGTGGGGCGAAAGCGCGAATGCGATGGCGCGCCCCCCCTGAGTCAGGGGCGGCGCCGAAGGCGCGGGGGTCTGGATGGTGATGAGACGGGACCCGCGGTTTGCGCAGCAAAGCGTGGGGCGGCAGCGCGAATGCGATGGCGCGTCCCCCCTGAGTCAGGGGGCGGCGCCGAAGGCGCCGGGGTCTGGATGGTGATGAGACGGGGCCCGCGGTTTGCGCAGCAAAGCGTGGGGCGAAAGCGCGAATGCGATGGCGCGTCTCCGACAGGCTAAACTGTTGGTCTTTCTGCCTTTTAGACTGCGACCGCGCATCATGTCCGAGCCTACTGCCGCCCCCACCGACGCCCTTCCGGAAACCCAGGAAAAACGGGACTTCATCCGTCAGATCGTCCGCGAGGACCTGGCCGCCGGCAAGCATGCCGCGATCAAGACGCGCTTCCCGCCCGAGCCCAATGGCTACCTGCACATCGGCCACGCCAAGTCGATCTGCCTGAACTTCGGCATCGCCGGTGAGTTCGGCGGCGTGTGCAACCTGCGTTTCGACGACACCAACCCGGCCAAGGAAGACCCCGAGTATGTCGCGGCCATCCAGGACGACGTGCGCTGGCTGGGCTTTGAATGGAACGAGCTGCGCCACGCCTCGGATTATTTCGATGCCTATTATCTGGCCGCGCAGAAGCTGATCGCCGATGGCAAGGCCTACGTGTGCGACCTGTCGGCCGAGGAAGTGCGCGCCTACCGCGGCACCCTGACCGAGCCGGGCCGCCCGTCGCCCTACCGCGAGCGCAGCGTGGAGGAAAACCTGGACCTGTTCGCACGCATGCGCGCCGGCGAGTTCCCGGACGGTGCGCGCACCGTCCGCGCGAAGATCGACATGGCCAGCGGCAACATCAACCTGCGCGACCCGGCCCTGTACCGGATCAAGCATGTCGAGCACCAGAACACCGGGAGTGCGTGGCCGATCTACCCGATGTACGACTTCGCGCATGCGCTGGGCGATTCCATCGAAGGCATTACCCACTCGCTGTGCACGCTGGAATTCGAAGACCACCGCCCGCTGTATGACTGGTGCGTGGACAACGTCGATTTCGCCCACAACCACGCGCTGACCCAACCGCTGGTCGATCGCGGCCTGCCGCGTGAGGCGGCCAAGCCGCGCCAGATCGAGTTCTCGCGCTTGAACATCAACTACACGGTGATGAGCAAGCGCAAGCTGATGGCGCTGGTCACCGAACAGCTGGTGGACGGCTGGGAAGACCCGCGCATGCCGACCCTGCAGGGCCTGCGCCGCCGCGGTTACACCCCGGCGGCGATGCGCCTGTTCGCCGAACGCGTGGGCATCAGCAAGCAGAACTCGCTGATCGATTTCAGCGTGCTCGAAGGCGCGCTCCGCGAAGACCTGGACAGGGCTGCCGCGCGTCGCATGGCGGTGATCGATCCGGTCAAGCTGGTGCTGACCAACCTGCCCGACGGCCACGAAGAAACCCTGACCTTCTCCAACCATCCCAAGGACGAAGCCTTCGGCACCCGCGAGGTGCCATTCGCCCGTGAGCTGTGGATCGAGCGCGAGGACTTTGCCGAAGTACCGCCGAAGGGCTGGAAGCGCCTGGTGCCGGGAGGCGAAGTGCGCCTGCGCGGGGCCGGCATCATCCGCTGCGATGAGGTGATCAAGGACGCCGATGGCACCATCACCGAGCTGCGCGGCTGGCTGGATCCGGCGTCGCGCCCGGGCATGGAAGGGGCCAACCGCAAGGTGAAGGGCACCATCCACTGGGTCAGCGCCGTGCACGCGGTGCCGGCCGAGATCCGCCTGTACGACCGTCTGTTCTCGGTGCCCAACCCGGACGATGAGTCCGAGGGCAAGACCTACCGCGATTACCTCAATCCGGCATCGCGCCGCACCGTCACCGGCTATGTCGAACCGGCCGCGGCCAGCGCCGCGCCGGAGCAGTCGTTCCAGTTCGAGCGTACCGGCTACTTCGTCGCCGACCGCCGCGACCACACTGCCGCCCGGCCGGTGTTCAATCGCAGCGTGACCCTGCGCGATACCTGGTCGGCCTGACCGGCGTACAACGATGCTGCTGCCAGGTGGCAGCATCTCGAGGAGGAAGCGATGGGCGTGTTGTCGGCGGTGCTGTATTTCTTCAGCCAGCATCCTTTCCTGAGCTTCCCGGTGTGCCTGTTGCTGGGTGGCCTGCTGGTCTGGTGGCGCGAAAACATGCTGTGGCTGCTCGGCGCGTTCCTGCTCGGCACGTTCAACATCGTCGCCGGCCAGATGGTCAATGCAGCGTTCCTCAACGCCGTGGGCGAGCGTGGCACCGGGGTGATCGTGCGCAGCGAGGAGACCAACTCCCGCCTCAACGAGCAGCCCATCTGGCGCTACGAGGCCATCGTGCATACCCGTGACGGCCGGGATGTGGAGACAACGCTGTTCACCCACACCGTCTCCCTGTGGCCGCTGCGCAACGAGATCCAGGTACCTGGTGTAAACCAGGTGTTCGAACTGAAGTACGTGCCCGGCTACCCGCGCAACATCGTGATCCTTACCGAGTCGTCGGCACACGGGCAGGCCCGGCAACGGTTGGCGGCACGCGAGGTCGTGGAGGTCGCCGAGCGGAAGTACCGTTTCAGCCCCGGCAATCCCGCGTTCGCGCAGGACTACCGGCAGGCGATGCAGGCGTTCATCGACGCCAACGATGGCGACCCGAACCAGCAGGTCGCGGTGACACGGTATCGCCACCAGCTGCGGGCGCTGGATGCGTCCCTCCCGCCCTGATCACCCCCCTCGCCCCCTTTTTCACGTGGCCGCGTTCAGCGCGGGCACGGCATCCCCCCGGGCGGCCCGATACACTGCCGCTGCTCCACCTTTGAAGAGGCCTACGTCCCGATGCTGTACGCGCAAGTCCATCTCACCCTGCCCGCCTGGATCCACGACCAGATCGACCTGGGCCGTGCCTATCCCGGTGACGCCGCCAAGGTCGCGCTGGCCATCGCGCTGTCGCGCCTGAATGTCGAGGCGCAGACCGGCGGTCCGTTCGGCGCGGTGGTGTTCGGCCCGGATGACCGCGTCATCGCCGCCGGCGTCAATCGCGTGGTGCCGCACAACACCTCGCTGGCGCATGCCGAGAACATGGCCTACATGCTGGCCCAGCAGCGCCTGCAGACCCCGCGGCTGAACGATGTGCTGAGCCCGATCACCCTGGCCACCTCGTCGCAGCCGTGCTGCCAGTGCTACGGCGCCACCGTCTGGGCCGGCATCGACCGGCTGTTGATCGGTGCCAGCGCGCAGGACGTGGAAGAACTGACCGCCTTCGACGAAGGCCCGCTACCGGCGGACTGGGTCGGTGAACTCAACAAGCGTGGCATCGAGGTCGTGCGCGACATCGAGCGCGACGCTGCGCGCGCGGTACTGCGCCAGTATGGAGAAACCAACGGTGCGCATTACTGACCGCTGCGCTTCGGGCGCGATTGTATGACCGGCCTGCTGTGCCTGTGCCGGCAGGGCTTCGAGCCGGAACTGGCGGGCGAACTGTCCGAGCGCGCCGCTTACGCCGGCATCGCCGGCTATGCGCGCACCCAGCGCAACGACGGCTATGTGCTGTTTGCCACCGACGAAGGCGCGGCGCTGTCCAAGGCATTGCCGTGGCGTTCGCTGATCTTCGCCCGGCAGAAGATGGTGGTGCTGGCCGAACTGCCGCAACTGGATGCGGCCGACCGCATCACCCCGATCATCGCCGCGCTGCAGGGCCAGCAGCGTTTCGGCGACATGTGGGTGGAGCACCCCGATTCGGATGAAGGCAAGCCGCTGGCCGGCCTGGCCCGCGCGTTCGGCAACGCGCTGCGTCCGGCGCTGCGCAAGGCCGGCCTGCTGACCGACAAGCCCAACACCGGGTTGCCGCGCCTGCACATCGTCTTCGTCGACGGTCGCCATGCCTTCGTGTGCGTGGCCGATACCCGTGACAGCGCGCCGTGGGTGCTGGGCATCCCGCGCCTGAAGCTGCTGCCCGACGCGCCCTCGCGTTCGGCGTTGAAGCTGGAGGAGGCGCTGCTGACCTTGATGACCCCGGAAGAGCGCGAGCTGTTGGTCAAGCCGGGCATGCGCGCGGCCGACCTGGGCGCTGCACCCGGTGGCTGGACCTGGGT
>NZ_JBFULB010000332.1:0-4198 GCF_056400545.1 Stenotrophomonas sp. P5_A8
GGCATGGCCTTGATCTTCCCRATCCTGGCGCTCGCCGTGCTGGACATGTACCCGCATCAGCGCGGCCTGGCCTCCTCGATGCAGATGTTCATCCAGCTGATGATCAACACCGTGGTGGCCGGCGTGGTTTCGCCGATGCTCAGCAGCAGCCCGCTGCACCTGGCCTTGGGCTACGCGGGCTTCTTCGCCATCGGTGGCAGCTTCTGGTACTGGGAGCGGCACTGCGAGCGCCGCCGTGACGTGCTGACGCCGATCGAATAAGCGCACGCGCACGCTACGATGGCGGGCGACGCGGGCGTGGCCGGCGTGGTGCTGGCGATCCGGCGGCACCTGGTCAGGGCTGCGGCATCGATCGGCAGGCCATCACCGTCATGGGCTATCGGCGCCACGGCAAGGTGCGGGACCGAGCCGGGCGGCGGCCCTCAACGGGCCCGGCCGGGCCCGTGCGGTATCCTTTGCGCTTTGATGCAGTCCGGACGTTCCAGATGTCGACCACCTCCAAACTGCGCCGCGACATCCGCCGGCGCCGCGAAACCCAGGCTGCCAACCGCGAGCAGGCCGCCACCCCGCCGGTGGAGCCGCATGCCGAGCTGCGTGACCAGCAGCGCACGCTGCTGGCCGGCATCGTCCGCCGCGACGGCGAGTGGGTACTGGGCATGGATGGCCGCATCGCCGGCCAGACCCCGAGCGCGGCGCGCGTGCTGGCGCTGATCATGCAGGCCGCCGAACTGCACGAGCGTCAGGGCACGCCGGTACGCCTGGTCTACTCGGACGCCCTGAAGGATGCCGCGCATGCCGAAGCAACGGCCGACGGCAAGGATTTCGAGCAGTTCAAGGTGGAACTTGCCGCCAGCCTGAAGCGTCCTGCGCATTCCTGAGCGCGGCGTTCGGATCCCCGCGGCCTCGTCATTCCCACAATGCAACCGTTCATCCGGGTAGAGCCACGCCATGCGTGGCTGCCTTTCGCACCGACGCCGATAGCACCCGAYGCGCGCTGCGCGTTTGCCGAGCCTGGCTCGGCACTACCGACCACAAAAAAAGCCGGCCCATGGGCCGGCTTTTTCGTTCATCGACGTGCGCGGACGGTCAGCGTGCCACAGGGGCTGCCGTTGCCGGCGTGGCCGCCGCGGTGGCGCCCGGGGCCTGCCAGCCACACATCTGGCCCTGATTCTGCTGCTTGAGCCACTCGTTGACCGGGGTGAAGTACTCGATCATCGGGCCGGCATCGAGCTTGTCGCCGCCGGTGATCTCGCGCAGCGTGGCCTGCCACGGCTGGCTGGCACCCTTGCTCAGCATCGCCCAGAACTTCTGCCCGGCTTCCTTGTTGCCGTAGAAGCTGCACTGGTGCAGCGGGCCCTTGTAGCCGGAGGCATCGCACAGGCCCTTGTAGAACTGGAACTGCAGGATGCGTGCCAGGAAGTAACGGGTATACGGGGTGTTGCCCGGGACATGGTACTTGGCACCGGCGTCGAAGAACTCCTCACCACGTGCGCTGGCCGGCGCTACGCCCTGGTACTTGGCCTTCAGGTCCCACCACGCCTGGTTGTAATGGTCCGGCGTGATCGAGCCATCGAACACCCCCCAGCGCCAGCGGTCGATCATCAGGCCGAACGGCAGGAACGACACGCCGCTCAGGGCCATGCGCATCTGCGCGTTGATGGTCGCCTCGCGGCTTTCCTGCGGGGTGTCGACCAGGCCGATCGAGTTGAGGTACTGCGGCGTCATCGCCAGCACGATGGTGTCGCCGATCGCCTCGTGGAAGCCATCGTTGGCACCGCCCTGGAACAACGGCGGCAGCGGGTTGTAGGCCAGGTCGTAATAGATGTGGCCCAGCTCGTGGTAGATCGTGGTGAAGTTCTCTTCGTTGGGCTTGATGCACATCTTGGTGCGCACATCGCCCTCCATGTTCATGTCCCACGCGCTGGCGTGGCAGACCACGTCGCGGTCCAGCGGCTTGATGAACTGGGTCTTGTCCCAGTACGACTTCGGCAGTGCCGGCATGCCCAGCGAGACGTAGAAGTCCTGCGCACGTTCGGTCATCTGCTTGGCGGTGCGCAGTTCGGCCTCACGCTGGGCCTTGTACAGCGCCTCCACGTTCGCACCGCTGCCGGCCTTGGCCAGCGCGCCGCTCAGGTTGGCCTGGTACTGCTTTTCCAGCGCGGCGGTGATGTCCAGGCTGCCGGCGCCCGGGTACGGTTCCAGCTGGTCCCACAGGTTGGACCAGTCCTGCTGCCACATGTTGCCTAGCAGGTGGGCGGCGATCATGCCGCCCCCGGTCTCGGCCTTGTCCTTGCCGTAGGTGGCATCGAGCTTGCTACGTGCGTAGCAGTGCAGCTGCTCGTACATCGGCTTGACCTGTTCCCACAGGCGGTCGGTTTCCGGGCCGATCTGCTCCGGTAGCATGTCATAGCCGCTGCGCCACATCTGGCCGGCATCGGCGAAGCCCATTTCCTTGGCGCCTTCGTTGACCAGGCCGACGAAGCGCTGGTAGTCGGCCCGCATCGGCTTGGTGGTGGCGTGCCAGCCCTGCCAGGCGTCGAGCTGCTTGTCGTAGTCGCGGCTGCGCGCAAGGACCTGTTCCAGGTCGCCGAGCTGGCGGCAGCTCTGCGGGTTGGCGTCGTCGGTGCAGTATTTGCCCGAGCCGTAGGCGCCTTCCATGCGGCTGGCGATGCGGGTGAGCTCGGACAGCTTGGCCGGGTCGCGCGGGGCAGGCATGGAGGTCATGAGCTTGAGCAGGTGGATCTGGCGCTTGGTGTCTTCGCTCATGGGCTGGCCGTCGTACCTGGCGGCCTGGGTGATCCAGCCGTTGAGGACGGTGAGCCAGCGCTCGTTGGCCTTGGCCGCCACGCGTTCGGAATCTTCGTTGATGTAGGTCGAAGACAGCCACTGCGCGGAGGTCATTTCCGGGTACATGGCCTTGTACTCGGCGTTGACGCGGGCAATGAACTGGTCGGCGGTCTCGCCCGGCTTGGCGCTGGTCGCCGCGGGGGCGTCAGCCGGGGTGGGTTCCTTCTGGCAGGCCGCCAGGGTCAGTGCGGCAGCGCCGACAGCCAGGGCCAGCAGGAGCGGGCGGTGGTTCACGGGGACATCCTTGGGTGGTGACAGACCGGCGAAGGCTAGTGAAGCACCGGTCGCACCGCAAGGGGCAGGGCAGCACGTTCCCGGTCGACCGGGTAGCGTCAACGTCGACGGCGTGGCGTCCGTATTACGGGGTGCGGGTCGGTGCGCATGGAGAAACAACGGCGCAAGACCAACTCGCAGGCAGGGCGTCTTTGCTCGACCTTCCGCCGACGCACACCCTGGGGGGCGAGGCAGGCGATACCGTGGCGGGACCGTCGGGCGCCATGGATGGCGCACGTCGAGCCCCCATGGATGGGTTTACGGCGCGTCCCGCCACGGTATGGCCTGCCTCGCCACAAACGGAAGAGCGAAAAGCTGACAGCTCTCACCTTCAGGCGCCGGACACTCGACTACGCGTTGAACGGGTCAAACCTCGCACCCGGCAAACAGATCGCGGCCACGTTCGTACACCGACGTCTTGACCTGCATCAATCCCAGCACCGACGGAAACAGGTTGTCGTGGTCGGTGTACTTGCCCGCACGCTGGCGCACGCAGGCCAGGTTGAGCCCGCGGTTGGCGGCAAACGAGGGCGAGAACCACATCGTCATCGGCACCCGGGTCTGTTCCTGCGGTGCGATCGCGTAGGGCACACCGTGCAGGTACAAGCCCTTTTCGCCCAACGACTCGCCGTGGTCGGACAGGTAGATCATCGCCGTGTCGTAGTCGTCCATGCCCTGCAGCGTGCCGATGGTGCGGCTGAGCAGGTGATCGGTATACAGCAGTGCATTGTCGTAGCTGTTGGTGATCTGCTCGCGGCTGCACTTGCCCAGGTCGGCGGTGTCGCAGGTCGGCGTGAAGCGGCGGAAGCGCGCCGGATAGCGCTCGAAATAGCTCGGGCCGTGGTTGCCCAGCTGATGCAGCACCACCACCCGGTCGCCGGGGGTGGCGCGCACCTGGCTGGCCAGGTCGTCGATCAGGATTTCGTCCATGCAGCGGCCGTTGGCGCACAGCTGTGGGTTCTTCGCATCATCCAGCGGTTGCATCGCCAGGCCTTCGCAGACGCCCTTGCACCCGGACTGATTGTCGCGCCACAAGGTCTTGATGCCGGCGTACTCCAGCACATGCAGCAGCGACTGG
>NZ_JBFULB010000333.1:0-4193 GCF_056400545.1 Stenotrophomonas sp. P5_A8
GCGGTAGCTTGATTTACCCCGAGGGGACCCATCCGCTTCCCGTCCCTGGAGGCGCCCGGGCACGTCCCGCAACGCTTTGGGAGCCGCAGTTGCTAGGTGACTTCACCGCCACGGCGGTGCCCGCCTCGGACGGATACGGCGATACTCAGGTGTCCTGGGTAGTGTCGGCCGCGGGCCGGCGGGTATTCCATGGGGGAGACACGATGTGGCACGGCCACTGGTGGAAGATCGGCCGTCAGCTCGGACCCTTCGATGTGGCGTTCCTGCCGATCAACGGCGCCACGTTCGGATGGCGCAAGCCTGTCAGCGGACAGCCGGGCGTTCTGACGCCCGAGCAGGCCATCGCCGCCGCAACCGTCCTGGGCGCGCGGCTTCTCGTCCCAATCCACTACGGCATATCGGGGGTTGATGAGTATCAGGAAGTAGACGATCCTCTGGGCGCTCTGGTCAGGGTGGCGCGGGGAACTGCCATCGACGTCCAGTCAGTGCAGCCGGGGGCGTGGGTGACGTGGAGGTGAGGTCTTGCTGAAGCGTCAAAGCGCTACGCCAGAAGCATTAACCGTCACGGGAACTTGTATGAAGAAACTTGCCTTCGCCGTTTTCCTTGCTTCCATGTTTGTCTCTCCTCTCTCAAATGCGACGGAGGATTCAGCCCCGTCCCGACCCTCTCTGGACGCGCTGCAGCGCATCATTGAGTCCCGCAGTCCGGAGACAAAGGTCGCTAAGCCCGACCATGATCGGATCACTGCACAGCGCATCGATATCGTCGATGAGAACGGGGTCATCCGCATGACCCTTTCAGGCCGGACGCCGGCGCCGATCATCGATGGGATCCAATACCGCCGGGCGTTCAACGTCGCCGGGCTGGTGCTTTACGACGACAAGGGCAGCGAGCGGGGCGGCTTCGGAACCGCCGACGTGGCCGGGGGGATGGCCGTTCTGGCCTTGGATCACCCGGCGATGGATGCCATCGGCTGGCGCGTCTCGCCGGACGGCGAGGTGGCGTTCTCGATCAACCAAGCACCGCCGCTGCTGCGTGAGCCTGCCCTCGACAACCGCTTGGTTCCCGGGGTTAAAACGTCCACGCGCATCCGAATGGTGGTGGGTGCAGACGGTGCCCCTGCGATCGCATTGAACGACAAAGCGGACAAGACACGCCTGCGGCTGACCGTAACCGAAGAGGGGTACGGCGCCATCGAGTTCCTCAATGCAAAAGGGGAGGTAATTCACACGCTGGCGCCAGAGGCGGAAACGGGACTGGCGAGGGTGCAATAGGCTCCGAAGCGCAGCCGGTGTCCAGAATGAACTTTGCCTGGTGGGCAAGCCATGCTGGTTGACACTGTGACGCCCGAGGCTGGCCTCCTGCATGGAATTCCGACGCATTGGAATGAGAGGCCAGCAGCGTTTGGCAGCCTGTCTGCCTAATCTCAACCCCAAATTGGAGATCAAGCCATGAGCACACGCTGGAGCTACCTGACTGTTCAAATCGAAACGAATCCGATAGGCGAACCGAAGGGCGCTCCGAGACGAAGTGAATCGGCAAGGGCGGCCGCGCTCGGAACTGAACGACGCGGTCCACCTGCCGTCGGCGCCGGCGGTGCGGATTCTCAAGAAGGAGGTGCGAGATGCGCGCGCTGACACGTTGGGGCATGGGCATGATGCTGCTTTTCACCGCCACGCTCGCCCAAGCTGCGCCGCCGGCACAGACCGCTGCCGCCCTGCTCGATCATCTTCAGGCCGGTGAGGCTACCGCGGCCGAGGCGATGTTCACTCCAGAGATGGCAAAGGCCGTGCCGGCGGCGCAGCTGCAGGCCCTGTGGCAATCGTTCGGCGCGCTGCAAGATCGCGGCGCGGCACAGGTCACTGCGCGCGGCGAGGTGAGCGTGGTGACACAGCGGCTGAGGTTTGCGGTGGGCGACATCGACACGCAAGTAGCGGTAGATGCCGGCGGCCGCGTTGCCGGCCTGAACTTCAAACCGGCGACCGCACAAGCGCCGCCAGCGCCCCCAGTGCCAGCTGATGCAAGTTTCCAAGAGCTGCCTTTCGACGTGGTGTCTGACAAGGGCGCCCTACCGGGCACGCTGGCCCTGCCCAAGGGCAAAGGGCCGTTCCGCGCGGTAGTGCTGGTGCACGGGTCCGGTCCACAGGACCGCGATGAAACGATTGGACCGAATCGTCCGTTCTTGGACGTAGCGCGCGGCTTGGCCGCCCACGGGATCGCGGTGCTGCGCTACGAAAAGCGTACCAAGGCACGGCCGCAGGAGTTCAGCGGCAACGACTACACGATGGACGATGAAACCACCAACGATGCCGTCGCCGCCGTCGCCGGCCTGGCCAAGGCCCCGGGCATCGACGCGCACCACGTCTATGTGATGGGGCACAGTCAGGGCGGCATGCTGGCGCCCCGCATTGCGCAGCGCTCGGGCAAGGTGGCGGGGCTGGTCCTGTGGTCAGCGCCGGCCCGCTCGCTGCTGACCGTGTTGCCGGAACAGAACCGCTACCTCTTGGGCCTGGATGGGAGCATCAGCGCCGACGACCAGGCCATCCTGGACAAACTGGACGGGCAGATCGCCGCCGCACGGGGCACGGCACCGGTTGCTGCCAAGGACCTGCCACTGGGCGTGCCGGCGAGTTACTGGCGCGCGTTCGAGAACATTGATCCGGTCGCCGACGCCAAGGCCTCAGCACTGCCCATTTTGCTGCTCCAAGGCGGCCGTGACTTCCAAGTCGTGGATACGGACTGGCAGCTGTGGCAACACGGCTTGGCTCGCCAGCGCCAAGTCAGCTTCAAACACTATCCGGCGGTGAACCACCTGGGCGTCGCCGGCCAAGGCCCGGGTTCGCTGCAGGAATACAACACGCCCGGCAACGTCCTTCCGCAGCTTGTGGACGACGTGGCACAGTGGATTGAGGCACAGCGATGAAGGTTTGGACGGCGATGGTCGCGGATTGGGCCGTAGCCCGCCCACCTGCATAGCGGCTGCTGTGGTTGGTGGGTCCCGATGCTGTGCGTAGCGGTGATGCTTGCCGCTGGCATGCAATCGACGCAGCGCCCGCCATGGCCTCAGCTTCGCCTTGCCATTCTTGGTGCTGGTGACGGCGGGGTGGATCTGGGCGGGGCTGCAGCTTGCCCGGCTTCCAGTCCGGGCAATATCTGAGCGACCGGAGCAAGGCGTGCTGCTTGGTCACCGATACCGGCCGCGCGCTTACATTCGGCTGCGAGATGGCAGCGCTCTGTCGCTTTCGCCCTCTCTTTGTCCCCTCCCTCTTCCTACCCACGTCTTGCGTCTCTCTTGCATCCGGTCAATGAATGAGTCAGCAAGTTAGGTGGTGCACGGATGATCTCGACGTAAACTGGCTTGCAGTTGACTCTGAGCGGTCCGTGGCAGGAGAGACACGGGTAAATTCGTTTCAGGCGGGGAGGCATCGGGAAGAGGCCGACCCATCACGGCAATAGAAGATCCAACAATTGATACAACCTCGTGTCGAGCTCAGCGCGATTCGATTTCTTGGCTACGGCGCCAGTGGGCACCCGCAGTTCAGGGTCAGGCTCTCGGAAAGCGGGCGGGGCGCCCTTCGCAGTTTTTCCATGAATCGCGCGGGCACGTGGATCCATTTGGATTTGGACGGCGCTCGTCTGACATCGGCCTTTATTGGTCCCGCGATGGATCTGCAGGAATTCACTGCTAGCGTCGATCGGCCTGAGCTGGCGGCCAAACTCCACGCAATCGCGCAAGGGCTGGTAGCCCTTCCATGGCTGGTTTTGTGGGCATAAAAGTGCGTGGAACTTACTCTCTGGCGGGCCCCCTCATTTAAGGTGCTGTATCGCCTGCGCGTTCTGCAATGGGGCGAACTTGTTGGACGAGGGTAAGCAGTGTCTTGCCCGGCTCTTCAATCATGACCTCGTGAGCAGACTGTTCAAACCAGATGATCTGCTTCTCGGGAGCGGCGAGCTTGTCGGCCCATTCGGCGGCCAGTTCCGAAGACACGTTGTGGTCATGACGGCCCAAGAACAGAAACACGGGTGTGTCGATGCGACGCACCGATGACATGTCCAGGGATAAGACCTCCGACAGCAAGTGCTCCATCGAGAAGTCGTTGCCGTTCCAGATGGCCGCGACGTCGGCATCCGAATACTCCGGGGAGAGCTTTATCGCTGCAGCTTCCGCATCGCCGCCACGGCGGTTGTGAAC
>NZ_JBFULB010000334.1:0-4173 GCF_056400545.1 Stenotrophomonas sp. P5_A8
GTGTAGGCCGCGCCGTAGGCTTCCAGCGCCCAGACTTCCATTTCACCGAAGCGCTGGCCGCCGAACTGYGCCTTGCCGCCCAGCGGCTGCTGGGTAACGAGCGAGTACGGGCCGGTCGAACGGGCGTGCATCTTGTCGTCGACCAGGTGGTTCAGCTTCAGGTAGTGCATGTAGCCCACGGTGGTGTGGCGATCGAATGCCTCACCGGTGCGGCCGTCATACAGCTGGGTCTGGCCGCTCAACGGCAGGTCGGCCAGGGCAAGCATGTGCTTGATCTCGGCTTCGGTGGCACCGTCGAACACCGGGGTGGCCATCGGCACGCCGTCGGTCAGGTTGTCGGCCAGGCGCAGCAGCTCCTCGTCGCTGAACTGGGTCAGGTCGACATGGTTGGCGTGCTGGGTCTTGTCATGGTTGTAGACATCGTCCAGGAACTTGCGCAGGTCGCTGATCGCGGCCTGGGCTTCCAGCATGCCCTGGATCTTGCGACCCAGGCCCTTGGCGGCCCAGCCCAGATGCACTTCCAGGATCTGGCCGATGTTCATACGCGACGGCACGCCCAGCGGGTTCAGCACGATGTCCACGGTCTCGCCCGAGGCCATGTACGGCATGTCCTCGACCGGCACCACGTTGGAGACCACACCCTTGTTGCCGTGGCGGCCTGCCATCTTGTCGCCCGGCTGGATACGACGCTTCACGGCCAGGAACACCTTGACCATCTTCAGCACGCCCGGCGCCAGGTCGTCGCCCGCGGTGATCTTGCCGCGCTTGTCGGCGAAGCGACGCTCGAATTCCTTCTCGTGCGCCTGGATCTGCTTCTGGGCGCGTTCGATGGCTTCGGAGGCGTCGTCATCCTTCATGCGCAGCACGAACCAGTCGGCCTTCTTCAGGCCGTCCAGGTAGGCGTCGGTAACGGTGTCGCCCTTCTTCAGGTTGGCACCGCCGTTGACCACCTTGCCCACGATCTGCGAACGCAGACGGGCGTAGATGGCGCCTTCCAGGATGCGGAACTGGTCGTCGAAGTCCTTCTTGACGCGCTTGATTTCAGATTCTTCGATCTGACGGGCACGCTTGTCCTTCTCGATACCGTCGCGGGTGAAGACCTGCACGTCGATGACGGTGCCGTCCATGCCCGGCGGCACGCGCAGCGAGCTGTCCTTCACGTCCGAAGCCTTCTCGCCGAAGATGGCGCGCAGCAGCTTCTCTTCCGGGGTCAGCTGGCTTTCGCCCTTCGGGGTGACCTTGCCGACCATGATGTCGCCGGCGCGCACTTCGGCACCGATGTACACCACGCCCGACTCGTCCAGGCGGTTCAGCGCCTGCTCGGACACGTTCGGGATGTCGGCGGAAATTTCCTCCGGCCCCAGCTTGGTGTCACGCGCGACGCAGGTCAGCTCTTCGATGTGGATCGTGGTGTAACGATCCTCTTCCACCACGCGCTCGGAAAGCAGGATGGAGTCTTCGAAGTTGTAGCCGTTCCACGGCATGAAGGCGATCAGCATGTTCTGGCCCAGGGCCAGTTCGCCGATGTCGGTGGACGGACCGTCAGCCAGCACGTCGCCACGCGCCACCACGTTGCCCACTTCCACCAGCGGACGCTGGTTGATGCAGGTGTTCTGGTTGGAACGGGTGTACTTGATCAGGTTGTAGATATCCACGCCGGCGTCGGTCGCGTCGGTGATCTCCACTTCGTTGACCTTGACCACGATGCGGCCGGCGTCGATCTGCACGATCTCACCGCCACGACGGGCGTTCACGGTCACACCCGAGTCACGGGCCACGGCGCGTTCGATACCGGTACCCACCAGCGGCTTCTGCGCACGCAGGGTCGGCACGGCCTGGCGCTGCATGTTGGCGCCCATCAGTGCACGGTTTGCGTCATCGTGTTCCAGGAACGGAACCAGCGCCGCTGCAATGGACACGGTCTGCATCGGCGAGACGTCCATGAAGTGGACTTCCGCCGGCGGCTTGAGCAGCGACTCGCCCTGGAAGCGGCACGGCACGAACTGCTCGGTGAGCATGCTGTTGGCATCGGTCAGGGCGTTGGCCTGGGCGATGACGTATTCGTTTTCTTCGATCGCCGACAGGAACTCGATGTCGTCGGAGACCTTGCCGTCGGCGACCTTGCGGTACGGGGTCTCGAGGAAACCGTACTGGTTGGTGCGGGCGTACACGGCCAGCGAGTTGATCAGGCCGATGTTCGGGCCTTCCGGGGTTTCG
Organism: Stenotrophomonas sp. P5_A8; assembly: GCF_056400545.1. Taxonomy (NCBI): domain Bacteria; kingdom Pseudomonadati; phylum Pseudomonadota; class Gammaproteobacteria; order Lysobacterales; family Lysobacteraceae; genus Stenotrophomonas; species Stenotrophomonas sp. P5_A8. The sequence continues at coordinate 2,218 of NZ_JBFULB010000334.1, forward strand.
ATGGTGCAGACGCGGCCGTAATGGGTCGGATGGACGTCGCGCACTTCGAAGCCGGCGCGCTCACGGGTCAGACCGCCCGGGCCCAGGGCCGAGACGCGACGCTTGTGGGTGACTTCCGACAGCGGGTTGTTCTGATCCATGAACTGGGACAGCTGCGAGGAGCCGAAGAACTCCTTGATGGCAGCGGCGACCGGCTTGGCGTTGATCAGCTCCTGCGGGGTCAGGCCTTCGGATTCGGCCATCGACAGGCGCTCCTTGACCGCGCGCTCGACGCGGACCAGGCCCACGCGGAACACGTTCTCGGCCATTTCACCGACCGAACGCACGCGACGGTTGCCCAGGTGATCGATGTCATCGACCACGCCGCGACCATTGCGGATCTCGGTCAGGACCTTGATCACTTCCAGGATGTCGGAGGTATCGGCATGCTCGGCGACCAGGCGCTTGGACTCTTCGTCGTTGCGCTCACCGAAGTACTTGCGGTCGTACAGCACCGCTTCGCCGGTGACAGCCTTGCGGCCGACACGACGGTTGAACTTCATGCGGCCGACCGTGGACAGGTCGTAGCGCTCGAAGGTGAAGAACAGGTTGTGGAACAGGTTCTGCGCGGCATCCTTGGTCGGCGGCTCGCCCGGACGCATCATGCGGTAGATCTCGACCAGGGCTTCCAGCTGGGTCTTGGTCGGATCGATGCGCAGGGTGTTGGACAGGTACGGGCCACGATCCAGGTCGTTCACCCACAGGGTGCCCACGGCATCGACGCCGGCCTTGCGGAAGGCCTGCAGCTGATCGTCGGTGATTTCGTCGTTGGCCTGGGCCAGCAGCTCACCGGTATTGGCGTCCACCACGTCGTGCGACAGGATGCGGCCGACGATGTAATCGTCCGGCACGGCCAGGGCGGCGATGCCGGAGGCTTCCAGCTGCTTGACGTGGCGCGCGGTGATGCGCTTGCCGGCTTCGACGATGACCTTGTCGCCGTCGGCCAGGTCGAAGTTCAGGGTCTCGCCGCGCAGACGCTCGGCCACCAGTTCGAGCTGCACACCTTCATCGGGGTTGATGTGGAAGGTGTTGATCTCGAAGAACTCGGCCAGCATTTCTTCATTGCTGTAGCCCAGCGCACGCAGCAGGATCGACACCGGCAGCTTGCGGCGACGATCGATACGGGTGAACAGCGCGTCCTTCGGGTCGAACTCGAAGTCCAGCCAGGAGCCGCGGTACGGGATGATGCGGGCGCTGTACAGCAGCTTGCCCGAGCTGTGGGTCTTGCCACGGTCGTGGTCGAAGAACACGCCCGGCGAACGGTGCAGCTGCGACACGATGACGCGCTCGGTACCGTTGACGATGAAGGTGCCGTTGTCGGTCATCAGCGGGATTTCGCCGAGGTAGACCTCCTGCTCCTTCACGTACTTGATGGCCTTGGTCGACGACTCGCGGTCGTAGATCACCAGGCGCACGGTCACGCGCAGCGGCGCGCCGTAGCTCATGCCGCGCTGGCGGCACTCGCGCTCGTCGAACACCGGTTCGCCAAGCTTGTAACCCACGTATTCCAGCGCAGCGTTGCCGCTGTAGCTGGCGATCGGGAAGACCGACTTCAGGGCGGCGTGCAGGCCCAGATCACGGCGCTTGGCCGGATCGATGTTTTCCTGCAGGAACTCCCGATAGGAATCCACCTGGATGGCGAGCAGGAAAGGCACTTCGAGGATCGAGCGCTGCTTGCCGAAATCCTTGCGGATACGCTTCTTTTCGGTGAACGAATATGACGTCATGGGGTCTCACCTTGGCTGTGCGGGCCGCCGTACAGGCGCGGCCCGAAGGGAACATGAAAATTGTCAGTTGGAAGTCGCTGGTATTGCCGGCACCAGCACGCCTTCTTTTGCTACTTCCAACTGCCAACTCGCCGGCCTGGGGCCGGAAAGGTCAGCCGACCAACGGTCGGCTCTACCGCAGCCGACCAAC
>NZ_JBFULB010000335.1:0-4169 GCF_056400545.1 Stenotrophomonas sp. P5_A8
CATTTTGATCCAGGCAAGGGAATCGATTTCGGTCCAGGGCTCTGGCTTCAATCCAAGCAGCCGGAACTCAGGTGGCAGTGACGCGTTGGCCGCGATTGCCTCATTGATGCCACGCGTGTATGCAGAAAGCGATTGCTGGGCCTCAGGACTCAGTGCAGGCCAGGCCTCGCGGGCGGCGTTGTACAGCCCAAGGGTGCGGAACCAGACATCTGAATCGATACTCTTCTTGCCGAAGACTTCGCTGAGCCGCCCGCGAACCATCCAGCGCTGTACCTGCAGTTGCCATAGCCGATCCTGTGCGTGGGCATAGCCCACGGCGTAGTAGGCATCGAGATCGGCGCTGGCTTCAATGAGGATGGCGCCTTGGTGATCCCTGCTCAGCGTCACCGGCGGCCTGTCTACCTGCCGCAGAGTAATGCTGCCCCGATCAGGCAGGCTGCGCAGCAGGTCCATCCACAGCCAGGCAGCGGTCAGCAGGAGAGGAAGCAGCAGGAACAGCACGACCCGTGCCAGCAACGGGTGGCGACGGAGGAGGGGAATGAGTTTCATGCCGGGCACTTTCCGCCATTCAAGTCGGTCAATGCAGCACAGGGTACATACGTCCGGTACATCAGTTCGATATCCATTTCGCTAGGCCCGGGTTGCCACGATGCACAAGTCTGCATCATGCGCGAACAGAATGCAGCAGCAGACAGGCCGCATCGGCGTGTGTCTCCAGGCTGCGGGCAGCACCGTCGCATGCGTAGGGCTCGCAACGTAACGAGATCATCCGGATATGGTAAAAAGTCGGGTAGTTCATCGGCTTGCGCGGTCCCTGTTCACATTTTGAAGCACCGCCGGCCTGCGCCAACCTGAGCCGGAAGCTGCAGAAGGTAGATTGTCAGGGAAGGCGTTGCCGAGTCCGCAACGTGGGCGTTTTCTAGGTTTCACCGTCCTTCAGTCACATTCCCGGGAAAGGATCATGGAAAAGGAAATCATCGATAACCATGCAAGCGTCTCCGCTGTCGCAGCGCGCTTTCTTGATTACGCAGTGGGGCAAGGGAAATGTCTTGCCAGGCTTGACCTGCTCGACGACGATCTGCCGCCGATGCTGCGCAATTACAAGTTTGGGTTGCAGTCCTGGCCCTGGTTCATTTCGCCTGAAATGCAACGGACGTTGCAGGAGTGCGTCAGCCGGATACCCGCACTGGTGATGCGGGCCGTGCTGCTGGAGTTCGGCAAGGATACCCGCCGGTTCTGCAAGTTCTATGGTCTGCCGGATGTCGTGGGCGAAATGGTGCTTGCGGATAGTTTGAATACGGAGTTCGTGTGCCAGCGTACTGATGCCATTCTGACCAGCGAAGGGCTGAAGATCGTCGAACTCAATCTCGGTTTCACCATTGGAGGCTGGCAGATCCAGTGGATGGACCAGCAGTACCGGAAGCAGCGTGAATTGCAGCCATTCTTCGAGAACCTTGACTGTCATTCGCGGAATATCCCGTATGGCCAGATGAGCTATCTGATCCGCTCCGTTCAGAAGCAGGCGACGCATGGTTCCGATGGCAGGATCAATGTTGCTTTCATCATCAACGACGATTTCCTCGACCTGGACGGCGTACGCATGTTCAGGTCGATTTTCGAGCAGGCGCTGAAAGACCATGGTGCCGAAGGCGCGATTCATTTCCGGACTGAGCTTTCCGACCTCGCTTTCGAAGTCGATGGCGTCTATCTCGATGGTCAGCGTCTTGGCGCTATTCTTTCCGCGCACGACGACCCACCGGCCGGCTTGTTCCGGGCCAGCGTCACCGGGCAGATCATCTGGAGTGACAATACGCTGCAGTGGGTCTTGGCGGACAAACGGTCCCTTGCCTTGCTTTACAGGCATCGCAAGCATGCGTCTTTCAGCGATGAAGAGTGCACGATCATCGAACGCTTCCTGCCTTGGGCAACACCGCTCCGCGCTGGCAGAGTTGAATTCGAAGGTGCTATGGAGGACCTGCCCTCCCTGCTGCTGCGCAACAAGGATCGATTCGTAATCAAGGTTGCGATGGGTGGAAAAGGGGATGACGTTTTTGTCGGCAAGTACCAGGCAACCCAGGACTGGATCAGACTGGTCATGCGAGGCTTGGCAAGTGGAAACTGGTTGGTGCAGGAGTTCTGCCAGTCGCTTCCGTTCTATGGCCAACGCGGCGAGAGCGGATTTGGCGTTTTCAACGTCGTCTGGGGCATCTACGGCTTTGGCGATCAGTATTCCGGTTGCTGGCTGCGCTTGATGGAACGTGGGGCCGGCGCCGGCATCATCAATTCGGACAAAGGCGCGGAAGAGAGCATCGTTTACGAAGTTTCTGCCTGACCATCGGCAGGAGGCGCGGGTAGTCGCAGCCTGGAGCGGACCTGCAATGCGCGCGTCCAACGGGCGCGCGCATTGCGCTGGGTCTATGCGCTCAGTCAACCAGCTCCCTGTCGCGCAGCCTCAATCGCTCACTGACGATCTGTCCGATCTGTCCGATATGGGCGTCGTCGAACATCCGGTTGTGGCGCATATCGACCTTCAGGAGGTCGATGTGGCCATCCACAAGTTCGGTCCAGCGCCCCACCATTGCGTGAACGTCGTGGTCATCGTCCATGGCACCGACGTACACCAAGTCACCTTCGTATCGATCGGGCTGATAGTGCATGCTCATGTGAATGACATCCTTGATCGCAGATAGCTGTCGGTCAAGTTCCTCGATACTAGCRGCCTCGGGATAGATCTGCTTGCGTTTGAAGAACGCCAATGCGCGCTGCAGTAGCTGTTGGCGACTTTCAGCGGTCGATGCCAGATGCTGCAGTTCGTCCAGTTCGCTGCTGTCGCCGATCAGGTCATACACCTTCAGCATGTAGAGCAGCGCCTGTTGGTCCGGCCACTTCCGGCTGGGTGGCTCACCGCTGGCGATCAGCGCGTCGAGCATGCACAGGAAGGAGACATCCTCGCCGGCCGCCTTCAGCTGGCGCGCCATCTCGTAGACCGCCAGTCCGCCAAAAGACCACCCAAGCAGTTGGTAGGGCCCGTTGGGCTGCACGCTTCTGATCAGGTCGATATAGCTGCGTGCGAGTCCGGCCACGGTGCCCGGGCCCGCGCCCTCAGCGGGAGGGGTCGGGTACTGGATGGCATACAGAGTGGCAGCTTCCCCGATCGCTGAACACAGTTTGGCGTAGTGCGCAGCATCTCCGGTTCCGCCATGCACGCAGAAGAGCGGTGGCGCCGCGCTATCGTTGGACAATCTGGTCAATGCGCTGCGCGGCGTTTCCGGCGGGGTCCCGCCAAGTTCGAGGGCCGCGATCGACTGGCGTTCAAACAGGTCGCGGACCGAGATCTTCACGCCGAGTGCCTTCTGGGCGCGGTTGATCATCCGTATGGCGGAGACGGAATTTCCTCCGAGTTCGAAGAAGCCATCGGTAATGCCGACCTGCTCCTGGCGCAGAACTTCGGCCCAGATCCTGACCAGTCCGGCTTCGATCTCGTTTCGCGGCGCAACAGGGCCTGCCTTGGCGCGTAGGCAGGCGGGGTCGGGCAAGGCCTGTTGATCAACTTTTCCGCTCGGTGTCAGCGGAAGCCGGTCGAGCAGGATGATGCTGGCAGGACGCATGTAGACGGGGAGTTCGCGGCTGAGCAATGTTTGCAGTTCTGCAGCACGGAGCGGTCGGCCCGAGACGAGGCGAAGTCGGTTCAGATGCGGAAGGCTGGCCAGTACGCGTTCTGCGGGCAGACCGAAGTCCACCAGGCAGGCGAACTCGTCCACGCCCGCATCGAGCAGGCCGCGTACGGTCTCCTGGCACGATTGCGGGGAGCCGATCAGTGCCTTGCTGGCAAGGAAGCGGTCGACGGCAAGGCTGATCACTTCGTCGGAGAGTTCATGATCAGTTTGCACGTCGAGGCCAAGGGCTGCGCCGACATCCTTGCGCAGCTTCAACTGCGATCGGAAGTAGTTCTGCAGGTGTGGCCGGGCCTCGGCGATGGCTGCCGCCGCGTCTTCGTCCATGTAGGTGTGCAGCATCACCGCAACCCGGCCGGTGGACGGGTCATGCCCGGCCTGTTGCCTCGCTTCGCGATAGGCGGCGATCTTGTCGGCCAAGCCTGCCACGGTCGTGTTGAGGACGTGGGTGAGGACATTGGCGCCGACGCGACCGGCATCGGCGAACGTCTGAGG
>NZ_JBFULB010000336.1:0-4168 GCF_056400545.1 Stenotrophomonas sp. P5_A8
CTCCAAGCCAATATAAACTCCTTGCCCGCTCGCTACGGTGGCCTGCCCTCTGATTCCCAACACCGATGGTGTAGGGCCTGTCAGCGGCCGATCACGGTCCGCGTTGGGTTCATTATCCAGCCCCCTCCCCCCCAATGCGCCTACCCGCTGATGTGGTGCTTCAGGATCGAGTCCATCAGTTCTCTTGCACCAGCCACCTGTTCATCAGTGAGCGCATGCCTGGAGCCGGCGAAAACGTCTCCGAGTTGAGTGCAGGCTGGCCAGGCTCCTCCGCCAACGCATCCAAGGTTTCTGTGCGGCTCAGCATAGCTAGTGAGAGACCGGACCGGTCACCATAGATGGTGGTCAGTCTTTACCTAGGAGCACCACGAGGGTCTAGAAGGCGGCGGCCGCCTAAGTCAGAGCACCTGTGAGCATCCCAATCGAATCGAATAAACCGGATCGTGGATTAGAACCAACCACCCGCAATCCTTCCAATTTGCCAAGACAATTGATTCTTTTTTTTCTTTAATATCAGCCGCTTGCGAACACAAAGCGCGCGCCTTACTGTAGGCCTACCTGACCCAAGCCCTACGCCTCCCATGGCTGCTATTTCGGCGCTCCGCCAAGACCTTCTCACACGCTACGGCGCTCTTCTCACCTCGGAAGAAGTCGCGCGCGTGCTCAGGTTTAAGAGCAAAGATGCGCTGATGAAGGCGCGCAGAAGGGATGCGCTACCAATAGCGCTATTCAGCATTCCGGGTCGAAAGGGTCTCTTCGCCACCTCGGCTGACGTTGCGTCATGGGTGGAGAGTCTTGGCGCCAGTCATCCCGCAGCAGAGGAGACAGCGACCGAGGAGACCAAGCAATGACATAGCCACTGAAAAATCATTGGCTAAAAAAGGAAATGCCCCGGCGGCAACCGAGGCATCTCTGGGAACAGCACTTCTATCGAAGCTGGTCCAACTTTAGCCCCCAACGCATCAGGCCGCAAGTCTCGTCTCCCACGGGCCAGCTTCACCGTGCCTGATCCCAAGAACCCTTACAGCTAGTTGCTGTGGGCCGGGGTGCTATGAAGTTCACTGAAGAAGACCGGAAGGCTTATGCAGCTACTCATCAGCTGACATTTGCCGCAGCGGACTATGTCGAGAGGGCGAGCATCGGAGTGAGCCGAAACATCGGTACCGCCCCGAATCGGCCATCTATGCTCGTGGAGTTCCCGTCGTTCAAGATGGGCTGCACGATAAATCTCGAGAGTCGGCATGAACACTGTTACGCCGTAGAGCTAGAGCGCGACCGAGACGTCCTAGCCTATTACGAGCAGCCTCCAACGGTGGAGTGCGTGCGTGATACCCGGAAGGGGAAACGCCCGTACCCCTACACGCCTGACTTCATTGTGCTGGGGAAGACAGGACTATTCGTCGCACAGGTCAAGGACACCTCCGAGCTCGAAGATTTGGTGGAGACGCGCCTTTCCTGGACGAAATGTGACAACAACTATGTTGACCTGGCAGCTCGAGACCTCTTCGCGTCGATCGGCATCCGCCATGTAGTCATCCCGTCCAGCAGCCTTTGCAAGCAAGTCACCCAGAATCTTCTCACGCTCCGTCAGGTCGAGTTGGCCGCCGCAGATCCGGCGGTAGAGCGGGCTGCCCTGTCGCATGTTTTTCAGAGAAGAGTCGTGACGATGTCCGAGGTGATGCAGAAGATCCACACTCAAGATTGCACATCACTGTTACATCTTGTTGCGTCTGGAAGAATCTTTGCTGATCTTTCCAATCACTCGCTAAGCAGTCCCTCCACTTGTCTGCTCGCAGCGTCACCAGAGCTTCTGACAACTGAGCTAGTCGAGGAGATCGAGCGCTCAAGGCACATAGTTCCTTCTAGCGAAGGCACGGTGAGCAGAGACCTCATACCCAGCAGCTCGCACCTGTTGAGGGGACTCGCAAACCTGAACTTCCTTCAAGGCGCGATCCGCACAAGAAGTGAGAAGGAGCACGCAAGACGGCTCCGACTCCGCCGTGCAGATGGAGAATCACAGGGGAAATCTGCAATCGCGGCGTTGACACCCCGTTACGCATCAAGCGGAAATAGGACGCTCAAGCGGCCAGCGTCGGTCCTGCAATATGCTCGCGAGGAACTCAAGCGTTGCCTTGAAGGTAATAGTAACCCTGGTCCACTTTCGGTGTACCGCAGCTACCAGGTTCATGCGGAACTTCACCATCCGGGTCACCGTCCCGTCGGAAAGACAACGGCTCGGAAGATCATTGCCGAGCTTGAACAGGAAACGGCTGCATCCAGAGGTGGCAAGCGCCTACTGAATTCAAAGTCATCGCCGTCCCCGGTAGAAGTGCGAGCGCTAAAGGCGATGCGTCCCTTCGAACTCGCTCAATGTGACCACTATCTAGCAGACATCGAAGTGGTGGTCGGGAGAGCCAACGGCAAGACCTACACCGCGCGTCCGTGGATCACGGTCCTCATCGACTGCTACACCCAATGTGTCCTTGCATTCGGGATGTCACTACGCGCGCCCAATAAAGGCACCAGCTCACAAGTGCTGCGCGACTGTGCACGCAGGCACGATCGGCTTCCCGAAATAATCATCAGCGACAACGGATCAGACTTCACATCTGTTCATTACTCGACAATGGCGGCGCAACTGAACATGTCCATCATGTTTCGCCCACCGGGAAACGGAAGGTTCGGGTGTGAGGTTGAGCGGCTGTTCGGTAAAGCAAAAACGTTCTGGCTCGACTGCCTTCCAGGAAGCATCAAGACGATTCGCTTCTCTCGCTCCATATCCTCAGACCGACAACCATCGGCAAGGGCAGAGCTTAGTTTGGTAGACCTTTGGTACGAGATGGAAGCATTCAGTGAGTGGATCGGGAGGCGTCCATCAGGCGGCAGCAGCGAATGCCCTGATGCAAAGATGCTAAGCGGGCTACGACAGTTTCCGTTTAGCGGGATACGAGCTCAGGCCGATCTCAGCTTCCTCGTCACAACTGCAATGAATCAGAAGCCCTTGAAGGTCTCGGGGAACACGGGAATCCATGCTGGCGACTTTCACATGTGGCACGACGCCCTCGCAGCTTTCGCTGGGAGACGCGTCCCGACGCGGATCGACGGCCAGGATCCGCGAATCCTCTATGCACTGCTCGATGATCAGTGGGTTGTTTGCAAAGCATATGCTGCGCTCCAAGCAGGGCAGCAATCACATGGCGAAGCGATGGCGTATGCGGTGTGGGCGAGAGATGGTTCATCACTGAGAAAGTTGATGAAGGCTGACTCCGATAGGCAGCTCATTGCCGAGATTGAAAGACGCGAGATGTCTCGTAAAGCACCCCCTGCGAGAGAGCCCAACGAAGCTCAACTGGCGACAGATCGTCCGACTAGCTGTCCCCCGTCCCTTGGAAGCTTCAAGGCGATTAGCACTGAGCCAATGTCCGTCGAGGATTGGTAGTGGCTGAGCAAGAGAAATCTCTGGCCGAGCAGATTGACCTCGTCGTCGCCAAGCGTCTTGGACACAGAATCTACGATGAGACACGACGCTATCTGGAAGCAGCTCGGACCGCAGTGTTGACCGAGGAGGTAGTGATTCTTGTCGGACCGCCCAGGGTTGGCAAGTCTAGTGTTAGCCGACAAGTCTTTGGAGCCCACTCCAAGCAGGCCCCTGATGATCAGGATCATAYGCACTCTGTTTACGTCCCGGCTGGAAACGACTCAACAGCAGGGGCCTTCTCAACGAAAGCTTTCCTAAGCGCTTGCCTAAACTCGATCCGCCATCCGCTGTTGAGCACCGACGTCGCTGCACGTGAGGGTCGACTCGGCGACTCTTTTCTTAGCCGAACCACAGAGGGTGCGATGCGTTCGGCCTTCGAGAGATGCCTCGTGGCGAGGCGTACGCAGTTCCTGGTCATAGACGAAGCCCACCATGTGTTGAACGCGAAAGGTGGGGAGAGGTCCGCCGGTGCAATCTTGGATTCATTCAAGGTGCTGGCTGCCAGGACAGGAGTTCGCCTTGTTCTAGTCGGCTCTTACGATCTTCTGACCGCGGTCAACCTGGCTCCTCATCTGATCGGCCGATCTCAAACCATCGAATTCCCCCGCTACAGGGAGTCAGAGTGGGACATGGTCGAATGGACAAGGATAGTGCGCCACTACTCGAGCCTCATCCATGAAGACGAGTATG
>NZ_JBFULB010000337.1:0-4157 GCF_056400545.1 Stenotrophomonas sp. P5_A8
ATAAAGGGGGAGGGGGCGGCCGCAGGCCGACGCCGGAGGACATTCGCCGGAAAGGGCATGGGCGCCCAGCGCCCGACCCATCGACCGCCGCTGCTGGAAGCGGTCGAAGCACGCTTCTGCTTGCCCCGCCCAGGGGCGAAGATCCTTTCTTGCACCAGACGAACCACCCGTATTGAAATAATCATCTGCTTCAATAGGTTGCGTCTGCCTGATTGCATCCGGGCAGGGCGTGGCTTGCCGCTGCGGGCGCGCAGGCCGCAAGATGCGGACCGGCCCGGGGAGTCCGAATTCATGTCCATGTCGTCCAAGTCGTGGCAGTACCGGGGGCATGCGCTGGCGCTGGCCCTGTGTGGATTGGTGCTGCTCAGTGCCTGCAAGGGCGATCGGATCGATCCGGACGCACCGGCGGCAGAGCCGGTGGCCGCGCTGCAGCAGTTGGCCCGGCAGGTCGCCGACAACGACCTGATCGGCTATGCGCGCGCGTCGGTACCGCCGGCCCAGTACGAGCGCCTGCAGTCGGCCTGGGCGCAGGGCCACAGCCGCTGGCCACTGACCGAGCTGCCGCTGGAGGGCCAGCTGCTGCCGATGCTCGCCGCGCTGTCCCAGCCGGACGCCCCGCAGCGGTTGCAGCGTTCGTTCGACACCCAGATTGCCGGCCAGGCCACCGGCGTGCGCCAGGCCGCGCACTCGATGGGGCTGTTCGGCGTGCAGTACCTGCGCAACCAGACCGATTACACCGATGCCCAGCGCGCCCATTACAGCCAGGTGGTCGACGTGCTCAGCCGTTGGGCGGCGGCGGCACCGCTGACCGACAAGCAGCGTGCCCGCACCACCATCACCTTGCTTACCGCCACCGCGCGCACTACCGGGTTGTCCACCGACGCGCAGCTGCAGACGGCCGGCATGGAGGAATCGCTGCGACGGCTGGGCCCGTTCTTCAAGGCCTTCAAGACCGCGCTGGCCAGCTATGGACTCTCGCTGGACGGTGCGCTCACGGGGCTGCGCGGGGAGGTGGTGTCCGCGCTGGGCAACGATGCCGTGGTGCGGGTGCAGTACCCGTTGGCCGGCGAACAGATCGAGGCCCAGGTGCGCATGACCCGTCGCGATGGACACTGGTACGTGTCCCGCACGCTGGAAGAGGCCGATGCGCTGCTGCAGGCCGCACAGGCCGCACAAGCTGAACATGACGCCCGCCAGGCCGCCGAAACAGAGGCGGCCGCGACGGTCAAGGACGGTGCTTCCGCATCGGCTAAGCCATAATGAAGCCGATGCCGAACCAGAATCCCCTGCCTTTCCCCGGCGAAGAGCCGCCCAAGACGCCGGACGCTTCGTCCCCGTCGTCCGTTCCCGTGGCCGCCACCGGCGCCCCGGCCGATGCCGGCCAGGTACCGCCTGAGGCGCCTGTCGGCGCTGAGCCGGTCGACGTTGCGCCGTCGGCCATCGTCCCCGGCAGCCGCGCCCCGGTGGGCCGCCGCCCGTGGTGGGCGCGCCTGCTCGGCCGCCTGGTCGAGCCGTGGCTGGCGTTGAAGATCGAACCCGAGCACCCCGGCCAGTACAACGACGGTCGCCCGGTGGTGTACGTGCTGGAGGACTACGGTCTGTCCAACGCGCTGATCCTGGACAAGGCCTGCCGCGAGGCCGGCCTGCCATCGCCACTGGTGCCCATCGCCGGCGATCCGACCGGGCGCAAGCGCGCCTATGTGGCGCTGTCGCGCCGGAGCAGCAGCAACTCGCTGATTCCCGAGCAGCGGGGCGCCAAGACCCATTCCGATTCGCTGGCCAAGGTGCTCCAGGCCCACCGCGCGCGCGATGAGCTGGACGTCCACCTGGTGCCGGTGTCGATCTTCGTCGGCCGTGCCCCGGACAAGCAGAGCGGCTGGTTCGCGGTGCTGTTCTCGGAAAACTGGGCGTTGGTGGGCCGTTTCCGTCGCCTGCTGGCCGTCCTGCTCAATGGCCGCAGCACCATCGTGCGGTTTGCCCCGCCGATCTCGCTGCGCAGCACGATCAACGAGGGGCTGGACCCCGAACGTACCGTGCGCAAGCTGCAGCGCGTGCTGCGTACCCACTTCCGCCGCATCCGCGAGTCGGTGATCGGCCCGGACCTGTCCACCCGCCGCCTGCTGGTGGACAAGGTGCTGGACGCGGACACCGTGCGCGAGGCGATCGCTTCGCAGGCCAAGCGCGACAACTCCAAGCCGGCCGATGCCTGGAAGAAGGCGCACGCCTACGCCTGGGAAATCGCCGCGGACTATTCCAGCCCCGCCGTGCGCTCGGCCAGCTTCATGCTCAGCCATGTCTGGAACCGCATCTACGCCGGCGTGCTGGTGCATCACCTGGACAAGTTCAAGGCCGCCGCGCCCGGGCACGAAGTGGTCTACGTGCCCAGCCACCGCAGCCACATGGACTACCTGCTGCTGTCCTACCTGCTGTACGACCGGGGCATCGTGCCGCCGCACATCGTGGCCGGCATCAACCTCAACCTGCCGGTGGTCGGTACGCTGCTGCGCAAGGGCGGTGCGTTCTTCATCCGTCGCTCCATCCGCGGCAACGCGCTGTATTCGGCGGTGCTCAGCGAGTACGTGGCGCAGCTGGTCGCCGGTGGCTATTCGATCGAATACTTCGTCGAAGGCGGTCGCTCGCGTACCGGTCGCCTGCTGCAGCCCAAGGGCGGCATGATCTCGATGACGCTGCGCGCGTTCCTGCGCCAGCCGCGCAAGCCGGTGCTGTTCCAGCCGGTCTACATCGGCTATGAAAAGCTGATGGAAGGCGGCAGCTACCTCGACGAACTGTCCGGGCGGCCCAAGGAAAAGGAATCGATCTGGTCGCTGTTGTGGTCCATCCCCAAGGTGCTCAAGCAGAACTACGGGCAGGTGGTGGTGAACTTCGGCGAGCCGATCGCGCTCAACGACGTGCTGGCCCAGCAGGCGCCGGCGTGGAACGGGCAGCCGGTGGGCGAGGACGAGAAGCCGTCCTGGCTGTCGGGCACGGTCGACCATCTGGCCGAGCGCATCCAGGTGCACATCAACGGCGCTGCCGACGTCAACCCGATCAACCTGCTGGCGCTGGCGCTGCTGTCCACGCCCAAGCACGCGATGGGCGAGGCCGACCTGATCGCGCAGATTGAACTGTGCAAGACGCTGCTGGTGGAGATGCCGTATTCGGACCGGGTGACGGTGACACCGCACTCGCCGGAGCGGATCATCGCCCACGCCGAAGAGATCAACGTCCTCACCCGCATCAAGCACCCGCTGGGCGATGTGCTCAGTGTCAGCGGCGACACCGCGGTGCTGCTCAGCTACTTCCGCAACAACGTCATCCACCTGTTCACCGCCTCCTCGTGGGTGGCCTGCTGCTTCCAGAACAATCGCCGCATGAGCCGCACCGGCCTGGTCCAACTGGGCCGCACGGTGTATCCGTTCCTGCAGGCCGAGCTGTTCCTGCCGTGGACCGAGGACGAGTTCGCCCAGCGCATCGAACAGACCATCAACGTGTTCGTGCGCGAGGGCCTGCTGCAGAACATCAACGACGACGACGGCGGCATCCTGGCGCGCAACACCGGGCAGACCGACGAGGTGTTCCGCCTGCGTGCGATCGGCCACTCGTTGCAGCAGGCGTTCGAGCGCTATTACATCGCCATCTCGGTGCTGGTGAAGAACGGCCCGGGCACGCTGGGTGCGGCCGAACTGGAAAGCCTGTGCCAGCAGGCTGCGCAGCGCCTGAGCCTTCTGTATGCACCGGCGGCGCCGGAGTTCTTCGACCGCACCCTGTTCCGCGGCTTCATCCAGAAACTGCGCGAACTGCGTCTGGTGTGGCCGGACGAAAACAGCAAGCTGCTGTTCGACGCGCGCCTGGATGCATGGGCCAAGGATGCCAAGTTCATCCTCGGCCGCGAACTGCGCCACACCATCGAACGGGTGAGTCCGGAAGCGGCCAAGCCGGAAGAGCCGGTCGCCACGGATTGACGGACGCGGATGCGCCGAGGCGCATCCACACGTATCCCGACGTATCCGGATCTTATTGCGTTCGCCAGCAATTCGTAGGTACCGACCGTTGGTCGGTACCCGCGCGCAAGCGCGGCAAAAGCGTCCGGAGACGAAGCAATACGGCGTGCACCGGCTGACCGACGCTGACCATCGTCCGTAGCCGCACGCCAAGGT
>NZ_JBFULB010000338.1:0-4140 GCF_056400545.1 Stenotrophomonas sp. P5_A8
GCTTCCACCTGCTCACCGCGAGCCGAACCCCGTAGCGGCCGGTAGGTTCCTGGGCAAAATAAAGGAGGAGGCCGCCAGGCCGGGGGACACTACGCCAGGGGCCTACCGGCCGCTACGGGGCCCTCACGCTCGCGACAGCCCCAAGCGGAGACAGACACCACCAGATCCAAACGGCCCTTGACTGCATAGCCACGCGCGTATGGCCGTGCGCGATCTGCGACGGCCCTTGAAACAACACGCTCCCCTTCCATCGAAGAGACGCACTTTTTCAGCCTGTGCTCACCGCGCTGACAGGCTGCAGCGTGCCCCGATACGCAGCGATCAGGCCGATCATCGGTGCGGCAATCTCCACGTCGAACACGAAGTGACCCGCGCGCTCGGTCTCAAACGTGTGCCCGCACGGCAGCAGCGCCTTCGGCAACGGGACACCCAGGCATGACCAGCGGCGTGTCACCAAGTACAGGCGATCGTCTTCCACCACCAGCGCGAGCGCAACCTCCACGATGCCGAAGCGTTCGACCAGCAGCTGCTCGTTCCTGCCCTGCCCGCGCCACTGCAACGACGAAAACCTGCGCCCGGCGAAATCGCGGGTCCAGCGCTCGCCACCCCGCTCGGGGGCGAATGCCACGCTGACCGGCACCGCCGCCGCGGCCGGCGGGAAGCCGAACACGGCACCGACGATCCGCGCCAACAGCCCCTTGCCGCGACGCACCTCGCCCACGCCTTGCCAGCGCCTGCCCTCGCTGCTGTCATGCAGCGCCTGCACCTGTGGCGGCAGAGCGTCGAAGGCGCTGCCAAGCAGCTGCCGATACAGGCTGGCACCGGGCGTCTCGCTCCGGAACCCGGTATGGATCGAACGCCCTTTGAACAAACGCTGGTAATCGGACAACGCCAACGCGTGCGTGGCCGGGCGCGCACCGTCGGCCGGCCGCTCCCCAACCAGCAGCTTGCGCACCACCGCCTCGATCGCCATCGACGGGATGTAGGGGCCATCGTCGCCCTCGGCCAGCAGGTGCCAGCTCTGTTCAACCTCGACACCGTTGGCGATCCCGCGTGCGCGGACGTACATCCCGCCGCGATGCTCACCGAACTTCATCAGGTTGAGCACGCTGTAGAACACCCGCGACAGCGGCACCAGCGAGGGCAGGTGCAGCCGCGCCCGTGCCTTGGCCAGCAGGTTGAGTACCCGGTGCAGCACCTCCGGCACCGGGCCGGCGCCCATCCAGATATCGGTCATCGTCGGGTGTTCGGGTGGCAGCACCTGCAGGTCCGGCACATCGACCAGCGAGAAATGCAGATTGCGCAACGGCAGCCTGCCCGGCACCGCGACGGTGAAGCGCCGGCTTTCGGCCAACCCGATGCCATGGCCCGGCCGACCGTTGCGCTGCAGTTTCACCGGCGCACCGGCGTAGCCGACCACCGCGCGCATTACGTTGAGCCCGATACCGGCATACGGCGACGGCGCGATGCCACCGTCCACGCTGACGATGTCCATGTGCCTGGCCATCTCGCGCAGCACCGCGGCGGTCAGCACCGGGAAGCTGCTGACCCCGGACAACACATACACGCCGGCCGCCCTGGCCGCCGCATCGAACTGCGCCACGCCGAACACGAAATCGGCCGCATCGGCGAAATCCAGATAGGAAATGCGTGCGGCGATGCAGGCTTCGATCACGCGGTAGGGATGCGCGCCGTAATCCTGGAATGGACCGGAGGCGTCCACCAGCAGGTCCGGTCGTTCGGCCTGCAGCACCGGCTCGATGCGTTGCCGGTCGACCTTGAGCGGCCGCACCTGCGGCGCGCCCACGTAATCGGCGCAGAACGCGGTCGCTGCCTCCAGGTTGCGCCCGCAGATCAGCAGCTCCAGACCGGGCAGGTCCGACAGCAGCCGCGCCAGCCGGCCGCCGAACACGCCGTAGCCCCCCAGGATCAGTATTTTCACGATGGAAACATCCTTGCTTCAGTCGATTGAACGGTCTGGATACGACGAAGGGCACCCTCGGTGCCCTTCGTTGGAGTCCGCTGCGGCGTCAGCGGACGCTGCGCAGGTGGTTCTTTTTACGCGGTCCACTGGGTGGGCGCTTGTTGAACGGCGGTTGTCCGCGCCAGTAGCGGATCAGCAGCCAACCGAACAACATGCCCCCCAGGTGCGCGAAGTGGGCCACGCCCGGCTGCCAACCGGTGGCACCGAGCACCAGTTCCATCACGCCGAACACAATCACGAAGGTGCGCGCCTTCATCGGGATCGGCGGGAACAGCAGCATCACGCGCTGGTTCGGGAACAGCATGCCGTAGGCCAGCAGCAGCCCGAACACGCCACCGGACGCGCCGAGCACGGTGACCGGGTCAGCCATCATTGCCCCGACCAGCAACTGGCACACGCCTGCACCGGCCACGCACACCAGGTAATAGGTCAGGAAGCGCCTCTCGCCCCAGGTCTGCTCCAGCGCCGCACCGAACATGAACAGTGCAAGCATGTTGAAGAACAGATGGCCGAAACTGCCGTGCAGGAAACCGTAGGTGAGCAGCTGCCACGGCTGGAAGTTGCCGCCCGGTGAGAACGGATCGAAACCGCCGCGCAGCGGTTGCAGCATGAACGGCTCGAAGGTGCCGTTGCCGAGCAGGAAAGGCTGCTGCAGCAGGAACAGCACGATGTTGGCGATCAACAGTGCCTTGGTGACAGTGGGCAGTCGCGGAAACATGAGGGCATCCTTTGGAACTGCGCCCATCATAGCCGCAGCACCCTGCCCCGGGACCGCCCCGGCGCGACGCATTCAACCGCGAGGGTGCCGCGTTTCCAGCCTCAGCCGGGCCCCCACAGCGCCGCATCCAGATCATCGCCGCCGCTGCGCGGCATGTGTTTGACCCGCCCGCGCTCGATCGCCACGCCTTCGGCACGCAGCCGCTGGCTCTGCTCTCTCCAGCCGTGCGAGCCTTCCGGCATGGCGATACGTCCGTCCGAGCGCAGCACGCGGTGCCAGGGCAGGTCCGGGTCTTCGTTCATGCCGAGCACGCGCGCGGTCAGCCGCGCCCGGCCCGGCAAGCCGGCCTTGGCAGCGACCTGGCCATAGCCCATCACCTGGCCACGCGGAATCGCCCGTATCACCGCGAGGATGCGTTCGCGCGCCTGCGCGGCCGCGTCTTCGGGGGCCGCCGCGGCCGGCGTCATGCGCGGGCGCGGCTGACCAGCAGCACGCCGACCAGCACCAGCGCCGTCCCCAGGATCTGCCAGGGGCCCATGGGTTCGTCGAGCAGCCATAGACTCATCACAATGGTGGATACCGGCCCGAGCATACCCACCTGCGCGGCCAGCGACGAGCCGATCCGCTTCACCGCCAACATGATCGCCATCACCGGCAGCACCGTGCACAGCGTGGCGTTGATCAGCGACAGCCAGTACACCGGCACCGGCGCCTGACCCAGCGCCACCAGCGGGTGCAGCAGCGCGAAATGCAGCACGCACAGCACGCAGGCCACGCAGCTGGCATACGCGGTGAGGCGGATCGCACCGATCCGTGCCACCACCTGGCCACTGCCGAACAGATACAGCGCGTAGCTCAGCGCACTGGCAAACACCAGCGCACTGCCCAGCAGGATGCGTCCGCCTTCCAACTGCAGGTCGTGGCCGAACGCCAGCAGCACGCCGAGGTAGCTCAGCCCAAGGGCGATCAGCTGCCAGCGGCCGGGGCGTTTTTTCAGCAGGACCAGGCTGATCAGCAGGACCAGGGTGGGATTCAGGTACAGGATCAGCCGTTCCAAAGTCACGCTGATGTATTGCAGGCCCTGGAAGTCCAGCAGGCTGGACAGGTAATAGCCGGTGAAGCCCAGCCACAGCACGCGGCCACGATCGGGCCATGACAGTGCGGTGGCACGGCGCGCCGACCACACCGCCAACAGCGCGAACAACGGGAACGCCATCAGCATGCGCAGCGCCAGCAGCGTGGTTGCATCCACGCCATGCCGGTAGGCCAGCTTCACGATCACCGCCYTGCCGGATGCAGCAACGGCACCGACGGCGGCCAGCGCGATGCCACCGGCGGCGATGCGGCTGGAGGATGTCGGGAGCGAGGAAACAGTGGGCGGCATCGGGACAGCGGCCGCGCGGCGCGGCTGGAGGACAAGGGGGGGCTTGGATTGTCG
>NZ_JBFULB010000339.1:0-4132 GCF_056400545.1 Stenotrophomonas sp. P5_A8
CGCTGCTGGCGGCAGTTAGGTTGCGGTCGGTCATCGATGGAAGCCGGGGTGGGGCGTGGCGGTTGAAAACCCGGGCGTCACGCTGGTTATCGGCCTGGATGGGGGCGACTTTAGAGGGGGTGTGGCGAGCGAGGTCCAGCGATTCGCTGCTGACGCGCGCCGCCCGCCCTGACACCTTGCCGCGACCGGATGGGAGAAGCCGCCCCGATGATTGGGGGAGGGTAGTGCCGAGCCATGCTCGGCACCTCAACCAAACCCCCAATGCCCCGCGTGCTCTTGATCTCAACGCGGTGAAAGCGATCTCTCGAAGGCCGGTACGGGTGGGTTGGCGGGACCGTCATGCGCCATGGATGGCGTATGCGAGCTTACAGGGGTGAAGGCGCATTGCTTGCGAGGCACTGCCTCGCATACGACTGAACGGACAGCCGCCAGCGGCTGGACCGGGCCGCGGAGCGGGACTTGCAGCGTGTCCCGCCAACCCACCCGTACCGACCCGGCGCGGCACACTCGCACCGCTGCTTGGCCGTTGCCGTTGCCGCTGGCAAAAAACCAATCCCTCAACTCTCCCCGTTCTTGCGCGCACTGCGCTGCCGGTCGATGCGGAAGATATAGCGCTGGATCGCGCTGTCCCCACCGCGCGGCAGGTTGTCAAAGCGCATCCCCACGCGCTTCATCTCCACCCCGTTGGGCAGCTTCACCGCCAGCTGGTTGCAGACGATCAACGACACCTCCAGCGGACCGCTGTCGGGCATGTCCAGCCGCGCCTGGTAGCGCTTCTGCATTGAAAACACATTGCAGTCCGGCGGCACCGTCACCGCCAGGCCACCGCCGCTGATGTCCACCACCCGCAGGTTCAGCGCCTCGCTGCGATCCTCGTTGACCGGAAAACGCACGTGCGGCGAATCGGTGATCGGCGTCTCCAGCCGGTACAGCTCACGCCGCTGCAGATGCACCAGCTCACTGGGGAAGGCCACCCGGAAGGCCACATGGCCGCTGCCGCCGGTCCGTTCAAGATGATCCAGCCGGAACCGCACCATCACCCGGTCCAGCTGTGCAAAACACAGCAGATGCCCGGCCTCTTCGGCCGCCCGGTTGGCGGGCTCGGAGGGACTACCGTCCAGCAATAGCCAATCCTCGTCCTCGTCCAGCTCCAGGATCGCCGTCGGGAAGGACTGGTCGCGGCCGCCCAGGTGCGCGTTGATCAGCGAACGCTGGTCGATCAGCGCCTGCAACAACTGGCGGATCTGCCGGGGATTGCGGACCAGGTAACGATCATCCGTGCCGTCATCGTGGGCGGCATGGGTTCCGTCGTGTGCGTCAAGGCTGCCTTCGGACATGGACTCTTGCTGTGTTGGGCGGGCGCCGTCGGCGAAGATTGCCGGGGCTCTGTCCGTTTATCGGCAGTAGTTCACGTTTATGTAGGGGGAATTGTGCGCCGTCCGACTGCGCTGTCCGGCCAGGTCGGCATCAGTCGCACCGTGACGCGGTATGTCGGCGTGCAAAACGACGACACCCCGCCGGAGCGGGGTGTCGTGGGCATCACGCAAACCAACGGCAGGCCATCAGAACTCCTGCCAGTCGCCTTCGTTGGCCAGCACCGGCTCGCGTACCGCCGTGCGACGCACCGGGGCGGCTGCCTGGCGGGGGCGCGGTACGGCGGCGGCCGGGGCGCGGGCGGCCGCGACTGCCGCGCTGGCCGACGGCGCGGACTGACCGTCCAGCTTGAACAGCGACACCGCGTCGGTGAGGTGGCCGGCCTGCTCTTCCATCGAGCGCGCGGCGGCGGTGGCTTCTTCGACCAGGGCCGCGTTCTGCTGGGTGGTCTCGTCCATCTGGGTGATGGTCTGGTTGACCTGTTCGATGCCCGCCGACTGCTCCTGCGAGGCCGCCGAAATCTCGGCCATGATGTCGGTCACCCGCTGCACCGAGGCGACGATCTCGCCCATCGTTTGGCCGGCCTGGTTGACCAGTGCCGAGCCCTCGGCGACCTTGCCGACCGATTCATCGATCAGGCCCTTGATCTCCTTGGCGGCGCTGGCCGAGCGCTGGGCCAGGGTGCGCACTTCCGAGGCCACCACGGCAAAGCCACGACCCTGTTCGCCGGCACGTGCCGCTTCCACCGCGGCGTTCAGCGCCAGGATGTTGGTCTGGAAGGCGATGCCGTCGATGACGGTGATGATGTCGGCGATACGACGCGAGGACGCATCGATTTCATGCATGGTACTGACCACGCGGCCGACCACTTCGCCACCCTGCGAGGCCACGCCATGCGCGCCGATCGCCAGCTGGTTGGCCTGACGGGCGTGCTCGGCGTTCTGGCGCACGGTGGAGGTGAGCTCCTCCATCGAGGCGGCGGTCTCTTCCAGGTTGGCGGCCTGCTGCTCGGTACGACGCGACAGGTCGTTGTTGCCCGAGGCGATCTCGCCGGCCGCCGTGCTGATACTCGAGGAGGCCTGCTGGATGCGACCGACGATCTGGGTCAACTGGGCGACGGTGGAGTTCGCGTCGTCGCGCATGCTGGCGAACACGCCGTGGAACTGGCCCTGCATGCGTGCGGTCAGGTCGCCATTGGCAATCGCCTGCAGCAGGTGCGAGAGCTGGGACAGGTTGCCGTCGGCCACTTCCATCATGGTGTTGAGGTGTTCGATCATCACCCGGAAATCGTGATCGAAGCGCAGCGCATCGCCACGCTGGCTGAAATCGCCCGCGGCTGCCGCCTGGGCCAGCGACTGGATCTGGGTGTTGATCGCCAGCAGGCTGGCCTTGGCCGCGTCCATCGATTCGTGCAGGATCGCGCGGCTGCCCGGCAGGCGGCGCGCATTCTGCGACAGGTCGCCGGCCGCGTACTGGTTGAGTACGGCGATGGCGTCCTTGATCGCGTCCAGGTGGTCGAACACTACCGTGTTGGTGCCCACCGCCAGTTCGCCGTAGACGCCCGGGAAGTCCACCGGCATGCGGTGGGAGATGTCCGGGCCGGCGTGCATGGCCGACATCTGACGGGTTTCATCCGAGTAGCGGCGCAGCATGCTGGTCATCTCGCCGGTGGCCACCAGCATCTGCCCGACTTCATCGGTACTGGTGGCGCGGGTGCTGACGCTGAGGTCGCCCCGGGCGACCGATTTGATGGCATGCACGGCCTGCGACAGCGGACGGGTGATCACGCGCGAGATGACGAAGGCCAGGGCGGCGGCAACCAGCGACAGCAGCACCATGCAGGCGATGATCGCGGTCACGCTGGTGCGGTGGGTGGCGTTGGCCGCATCGATGCGGCCGGCCATGAGGCTGTTGCTGTATATGCCGAGCGCTTTGAGATCCTCGAACAGCTGGCGCCGCGCCGGACGCGATTTGTTGTCGGAGATGTCGCGGGCGGCGGCGGCGTCGCCAGCGGCCACGGCAGCGCGCAGGTCGGTGTTGGCGCGGAAGTAGGCGTCGGTGTCGGCGGCGACCTTGGCATACAACGCGCGCTCGCGATCATTGGCCGGCAGTGCGGCATAGGCGGCCAGCTCATCGCGGACCAGCTTGGCCGAGTCGTCCATGCGCTTGTTGTAATCGGCGACCTTGTCCGGCTGGTCGAGCATGCTGACCTGGGCCAGTTCGTAGGTGCGGAACTCCCCCAGCACCGCGCGCGCTTCGCCCAGGTGCTGAAGGGTTGGGATGTTGTTGCCGGCCATGGCGGCCAGTTCTGCATTGGCGCCGTTGAGGCGGACCAGGGCGAATACGCCCAGGATGACGGTCATCAGGGTCGTGAGCGTAAACCCCACCGCCAGCTTTCGGGCGATGGGCAGATTGTGGAACCACTTCATGGTGTGAACTCCGGGCAGGGCGGTGGCGCACAGCCGTGGGGTGCTGGGCGAAAGGCGTTGCGAGTGCGGATGGGGCGGGGCCGCGTGACGATGGCGTCATCGCTCTCTCGGGATAACGGCGCTGGGCGGTCCTAACTTGAGTGTTCCATGTCACATTTTTTCTGAAAGCGACCCACCGCAGATCCCGCCGCGTTGGTTGCAGAAGCAAGCAATGGCAAGGTTTCCGCTTGAGGCACACACATTGCGCGTCAGTACGCCCGCGTATCGGGAAAGTTCGAGGTCACAGTTTTAAAAGGGGCGCAAATGCGGCCCATAGCCCGGTAGTGCCG
>NZ_JBFULB010000340.1:0-4129 GCF_056400545.1 Stenotrophomonas sp. P5_A8
ACTCTGACTACATTCGTTTCGGGGTCGAGGTGGGTAAGTTGGGTTACAACCAGCTTGAACGAACGTTGCCCCAAGGTATGCCAGGTCCTGGCGGTGCTGTCGGCTACAGATACCGAAAGAGTGATGGAGAGGTTAATACTCTATACCAACTTGGTGTTGGTGTTTTCACTGCCAATGGTCTTGCGCCATATACATCTTGGGATGCTTTCCGGAAAGTCTTGGAGCAGGGGGTTGCTGCTCTTAACGAGGTTTCGCCAATATCGAGGCATCAGGAGGTCTGGTGCATCGTTAAGTACTTGGACTTCTTTGATGAGGGACATCTTGCGGGCTTGGCTGCATCTGAGTTTTTCTCAGAAGTTGTAGGCGTAAAATACCAAGGATTGGAAACTTCCGCTGCGCTCGATCGTCAAGGTTCCGGCTCATCCATGAGGTTCTTCTATTCAAATAGAGACGCGTCCGGTCGCGAATTGGCGCTTGATGTGGGAGAGGGTGGCGTTCACGATAAAACGGGAATTGTCATGAATACTACGGTTACATCTGAGTCTTTGAAGGATGTGGACGTGGGCAAGGTGATGCAGTGCTTCAGTGATCTTCAGAAAATTGCACACGATGCGTTTTTTGAGATGATTAACAGGAGTCCGAGGATTAAGGCTAATTTGAAAATGGGAGAGGGGTAGTGTTGCATAACTCGATCATTAATAATTCAATTGTCTCGATGAATGCACATTTGTGCGTCACCGACGCGATGGCCTCGTTTGTGCTCAATAACTCGGGTCTTTCGTTTTCCTCTGCGTTTAGCGCTGGAGCCGCCAACCCGCTTCTGAGCTATGGTGCGAGAGTTGCGCAATCTAAAGAGTTGACGCGCACCTGGCACGCTGCGGCTGCGTCTATTGAACTTAGATCGGAAATCCGCAGTTTCTCTTCGCTTTCGGAGGATTGGGACGGCGAAGGCGCGCTTCCAATTGCAATGGAAGCAATCGAGTCGGCTATCGGCTTCGTTGAGAAGATGGCTGGCAGCATGAGTTTGCCAATTGCATACCCAAATCCGAATGGCACGATCACCCTGGCATGGCGCTGGCGATCTGGCAGGGCAGAGTTGGAGATCGGAAAGACAAGGCACTCTTGGCTTGTGATCGAACGTTCAGGTATTGAGCCGAAGCGGACGTCTTGCTCAGGGGATAATCAGCTTGTCCCATTGCTCGGGATGCCTGACTTATGGAGTGCGATTTCCAGTAGTAATTCCTCGTCCGACACGAAGACGATATCTGGGTTGGCTATGCGTCACGAATGGGCAGAGGCTGCGTAGTTCGGATTATTTCCTGCCTGGCCTTGTGGAATGGACGCCTTATCATTTGAGGGATTGAGTGAGTAGTTCAGGGGACTTTTCCGACGATGAAATTGTTGTTCGAGTGCTTAGGACTCCTCATTTTTACAAGAGGGGTGCGCTCACCTCTGCAGCCTTTAGGCCTCAGCGGGAAAAACTGAGACTGTCAACGATTCGATGGCTGGATCGCGAAGAACCGGACAGGGACGTTAAGACGCGTTGTGCGCAAATTGGGAACATCGGAAAAAACACCTACTGGGGCGTGGCGAAGCTAACGGCTGGTGATTTTTTCGCCGCTAGGCTGGAGCTGGATTACACTCCTCATGAATATCCCGGTCACACGGACGTCGTATTTCCGTTTGCTTTGCCCGAATCGGAGCCGCTTGAGGGTGAGAAGTTCATACAGCAGAGCGAAATCGCAGACCAACTGATCAGAAAGGCCAGGGCAATTGAAGACCCCAATCCAGGTGACGTCGAATGGACGATTCCTAGTTCGGAGCTTTGTTTGGCCCGTAGATAGACCTTAATCACAGTCGCAAGGCTGCGTTTCGCAATGCTTGTTGATCAGCAAAGTGTTTTAGGAAGTTGATGGATGGATGTGGCATAGCTTGGCAAAAGGCGATGCTGACGCATTTCCAATTACCAACAGACGGCGTGATTGGCCTGGGCCGGCTGACCCCAAACTGACCCCGGCCTCTTGGTAAGTCATTGATTCCCATAGATCACAAGTGGTCGCGAGAGATCGCCTTAGTCCTTGTTTTTGCTGATCTTCCCCGACATTGACATGGCTAGATGTCAGGGCATCTGCTTGAGTGGCTCAAGCCGCTTGATGTCGGCAGTGAACCTAGCAATGGGGTCCCACTCGTAAGTTCTTGCTCTCGGCTTCTGCCCTGCTACTGCTCGAATTCGATTGGCAATCTCTGCTGAGTGCAGACCAAGCCGGGCGTACTGTAGTTGCCGCTCGGCAAAGGTGAGTTCGAAATCCGGCGGGCTGTCCGAATGGTGATTCACGGCCTCTATAGAGGAATTCGCGAATTCGATCTGATACGGGAGATCGAGGATGTTAAACATGTCGCTTGAAGGGATCGACCGCCAGTCAACGTCGAATTTGGAGGGATCAAAGCTGGGAAGTGAAGTGCGTGCCACCGTATAGCCGCGCTCGTCTTCATAGCCACGATCATCAACCACATCCGCACAGAGACTGGCGAAACTGTCCAGTTCGCCGCCTATGATCGCGGCCAGGTAGGCTGTTTCTTTCTCGGCCTTCCGGGCGTCAGCTTTCTTCTCTCTCCACACCGTGACCCAGCCGCCAACCACCACGCCGAACAAGCCTATCAAGGCTGGCGAAATGACCTGCAGAAATTTCCATGCGCCTTGCCAGAATGCTTCCATAGCTCACCTGGGTCGATGTTGGGTAACCTTGTAACGGAATAGATTGCGTTCAGCGCGCGAACCACTGCTGGTTCGGATGCCATGCCCCTTCTGTCAAGCGTTCAATGGAGGGAAGGGGCGATACCATCGGCTTAGCTGGCGAGGTCGCCGGATCTGGGGGAACGAGGAAGGCGCGAGATACTAAAGGGTCGATGTCGTCTGCACATCTGAGCGCCGCTGCCTTCCAGGCACTAATCTCTTCGTGTGGTACGGGAGCGCTGCTTCGGTCATTGGTGCGTACTACGGCATCTGCGTAGTCCCGGATATCCTGTGCCAATCGAAAGTTGGTAGCGTCTGACATGAGCTTGTGCATTCGTGCTTGTCGATCTGCTTCCTCAGCAGCTTCTCGCTCAAGAATCGATTCGATCCTCTTCTCCTCACGCCGCCGAACCGCAATTTCATGCATCTCGATGGCATGTCTTTGTGAGTCAATCTCCGCCTGCCGATAAACTGCTTCTACTGCGAATGCCAGGGTGACCACGATCTCACTTATGGCTTCCTCAATCTGTGTCGCTCGCTCATCCTCCCACGTGCGACGGAATGGGGCTTCGGAGCGAAACCACCACATGATCTCCAGCTTCAAGGGCTCGGACGCGGGGCGGTCTGGTTTTGACGTGGCGAAGTAGCTGTTCCTCCCCTCAGCCTTTTTCGGATGATCCAGTCGGAACGTCACGCTGGACCCCTCCCGCGCAAACACTCTGAACTCGTTGGCGTCCTTACCTTTTGCCTGGAACTCCAGCCCGGTGTTCGAGAGCCCTTTGAAGATGGCGCTCAACAGGCGCAGACGTCGCTTCTCGTATGGTGAGGCGTAATAGGGCTGTTCGTGGCTCCAGCGTGGGTCTGCGCCAGAAAGACTCTCCATCCGCTTTGCGTCTATGGTCAGCATTCGTGCTACGACTGGATGGGGCGCTGACAAGGACTTCGGAATGCTGATGGTCCCGATTTCGTCCTCTAGCCGTGAGCGCAAGTCATGGAGCGTTTCATCGTGCATCCTAAGCGCGGCAGGAAGCGCGGGTATATCTGCATCTGCCTGCCCGGCGCTGCGCCGGGTCAGCTCGTCTTCTCGCCCCACGTGGATCGAGTCGGCTTGTCCCAGCCCTCTGAGTGGCAATCGAGACTTAGCTGGGAGCTTCCCTGCGGCGATCTTCGCCCAGTAACCGCGTTCAGGTGCTGGGATCCCGTGCCGCTTGGCTGCCTTGCCGAGGGCAACATCTGATATCCCTAGGTTCTTCGCGATCTTGCTGGCGGGTGCCGACCACAAGAGGTCGTAGAGCTCGCTTCTTGTATAGACAGGCATATCTGCTGGGAGCCCAGGCTGAGGTCTGCACTAAATCATGCCTGAATTGGACTGGGGCGGGTTACCGTCCCTTGTGC
>NZ_JBFULB010000341.1:0-4123 GCF_056400545.1 Stenotrophomonas sp. P5_A8
GGCCACTGTCGGGCAACCTGCTGGCCCGCTACGGCGGCAAGCTGCCCGATGGGCGCACCAGCAGCGGCGTGCTGATCGGCGCCGCTGCCGGCAGCACGATCACTGCCGTGGCCGATGGCACGGTGGTGTTCTCAGACTGGATGACCGGCTACGGCATGATCCTGATCGTCGACCATGGCAACGGCTACATGAGCCTGTACGCGCACAACGACACCCTGCTGCGCGACGCCGGCGCCACGGTGAAGAAGGGCGACCCGGTGGCCAAGGTCGGCAACTCCGGTGGACAGGGCGTGACCGCGCTGTATTTCGAGCTGCGCCGCAACGGGCAGCCGGTCGATCCGGGCAGCTGGCTGCAGCGTCGCTGACACCCAGCCCAACGGCGCGCTGTCCATGCGCGCCGGGTTCAACGGGAATTTATCGTCGCTTCGCGCATAATCGGGCGACGCACCCAGTGCGTGTTTTCCGTCCCCCGCCGACCTGGAGTGCTTCATGCGCGTAGCCCGTTCCGCCACCTTGCTGCTGGCCCTGTTGCCCGCTGTGTCCTGGGCGCAGCAGACCAGCGAGGCTGCCAGCAGCGCCAGCGATGCCGCCAGCAGCGAAGAGGCGGTGACATCGAAAGTGCCGCTGGAGGAAATCCGGCGCTACGTGGCGGTCTACAACGCGGTCCGCGCCGCCTACGTGGACCCGGTGGATGACAAGAAGCTGATGCAATCGGCCATCCGTGGCCTGTTGCTCGACCTGGATCCGCACAGCACCTATTTCGACAAGGAAGACGCCGAGGCCTTCGACGAACAGGCCACCGGCGCCTACGACGGTATCGGCGTGGAGCTGCAGCAGCAGCCGGACAACAGCAGCCTCAAAGTGATCTCGCCGATCGACGACACCCCGGCTACCCGCGCCGGGATCCGCGCCGGCGACCTGATCATCGCCATCGACGGCAAGCCGATCAGTGCCATCCAGGCCACCGAGCCGCTGCGTGGCAAGGCCGGCAGCAAGGTGGTGCTGACCCTGGTGCGCGAAGGCAGGGCCAAGCCGTTCGACGTTACCGTCACCCGCCAGACCATCCGTGTGACCAGCGTGCGCAGCCGCATGCTGGAGCCGGGTTATGGGTACATCCGCCTGAGCACCTTCCAGGCCGACACTGGCGCCGATTTCCAGAAGCATGTCGGCCAGCTGCAGCAGCAGGCCGGCGGCAAGCTCAAGGGCGTGGTGCTTGACCTGCGCAGCAACCCCGGCGGCCTGCTCACCGCGGCGGTGCAGGTGGCCGATGACCTGCTCGACAAGGGCAACATCGTCAGCACCCGGGGCCGCATCTCGATCAGCGATGCACGCTTCGATGCCACCCCGGGCGATCTGCTCAAGGGCGCACCGGTGGTGGTGCTGGCCGATGCCGGTTCGGCCAGCGCCTCCGAAGTGCTGGCCGGCGCGCTGCGCGACAACGGCCGTGCGCGCGTGGTCGGCAGCCGTACCTTCGGCAAGGGCTCGGTGCAGACCGTGCTGCCGCTGGACAACGGCGACTCGGTGAAGTTGACCACCGCGCGTTACTTCACCCCGAGCGGCAAGTCCATCCAGGCCACCGGCATCGTGCCCGACGTGCTGCTGCAGCCGGAGAGGCAGCCGGGTGACGACGCCCTGCCGGCCAGCCTGGCCGACTACAGCGAAGCCACCCTGCCGGGCCACCTCCGCGGTGACGAGGAAGGCGGCGACGGCTACAAGGCCGGCGACGTGCTGCCGGGCGACGGCCCGATCAACGACGCGCTGGCCGAGTTGAAGCAGCCGGKTTCGGTGCTGGCAAAGCAGAAGGCAGAGGCCGCCAAGGCAGCCGCGCAGAAGAAGCCGGAAGCAAAGCCGGAAGCAAAGCCGCTGGATACGCCGGCCAAACCCTGACCGGTAGTGCCGGCCGCTGGCCGGCTCTGCATGCACCCAACCGCATGAGGCGCCGGCCAACGGCCGGCATTACCCGGGTTGATCCGACTATCCGTGGAGCCGGCCAGCGGCCGGCACTACCCGGTGCGTCCGACCGGACGTGTGGCCGGCCAACGCGTCATGCGTCGGCGCGGCCTAGAACCCGTGGCGCTTGCGCAGCCGACGCGCGATCGCCGCGCGCACATAAACCCCGTAGGCCAGGCCGAACACGAAGCCTGCGATGTGCGCCCACCAGGCCACCATGCCGAAGCTCGGGCCGATATAGGCGAACACCACCTGCAGCGCCGCCCACACCCCGATCAGCAGGTAGGCCGGCGCCCGCACGAACTCCAGGAACAGGCCCAGCGGGATCACCACGCCCAGCCGCGCGCCTGGGAACAGGGCCAGGTAGGCACCGATCAGCGCCGACACCGCGCCGCTGGCGCCGATGATGATCTGATCCGGGCTGCCCATGGTGTAGATCGCGGTCAGGTTGGAAATGGCCCCGCCCACCAGGAACAGCAGGATCAGCCGCCACGGCCCCAGCACGCGCTCGGCCGGCAGCCCGAAGATCAGCAGGAACACCAGGTTGCCCRGCAGGTGCGACCAGTCCGCATGCAGGAACAGGGCGGTGAACAGGCGCAGCACGCTGCCGTCCTGCAGGGTGGCCCACCAGTCCAGCGGGTGGGTCAGGCCGGTGGACAGGGCGCCCCAGTCCAGCCACAGGCTGCGGCGGGCATCGTCCGGACGCGAGATCGACCACAGGAACGCCACCCACAGGGCGGCGAACAGCAGCGGGGTAGCCCAGCGGAAGGCGGACTTCTTGCGGGAGGGGATCGACACGAACATGGGTGCGCTAGCCTAGCGCGGCGACGCCCGTGATGGGGCATTGACGGGTTCAGCCTGAATAGCCACAAGGGGGCAGTCCGTTATTGTTTCATTAACCGGTCTGGGTATACTCCAATACGGCGTCGTATGTCGGGAGGGGAATCCGGCGCGTTGTCTCCACCGAAAGGCAGGGACGACGCAGGCGCACGTTGCCAAACATCACCGCAATTCCGGAGAGAACCAAACATGCATACCGCTTCCACGCTTGCCCGCGTCACCGCCCTGGCCGTCGGCATTGCCGGTGTCCTGGCCGTCGGCCACGTCAACGCTGCCGCCTTCCAGCTGAAGGAAAACAGCGCCAAGGGCCTCGGCCGCGCCTTTGCCGGTTCCGGCAGCGCCGAGGGCGACGCCTCGATCATCGCCGTCAACCCGGCTGGCATGCGCCAGCTCGAAGGCACCCAGATCCAGGGTGACCTGAGCGCCATCAGCTTCTCGGCCAAGTTCAGCGGCACTGGCCGCAAGCCGACCGGCCAGCCGCAGACCGGCGGTGACGGCGGCGACGCAGGCATGATCGCTCCGGTCCCGGCTGCGTACTTCCACATGCCGATCGGCGAACAGGCCCACTTCGGCGTGTCGCTGACCGCTCCGTTCGGCTTCAAGACCCAGTACGACAACGCGTGGGTCGGCCGTTACAGCGGCCTGAAGACCGACCTGAAGGCGATCGACCTGGGCTTTGCCGCCTCCTACGACGTCAACCCGTACGTGTCCTTCGGCGCGTCGGTGTTCGTTGAACACCTGACCATCGAACTGAGCAACAACATCGACTTCGGCACCGCGCTGGCGCAGTCGCGCGTGCCGGGCTTCGCCCCGGGCAGCGCCGATGGCAAGCTGACCGTGGAAGGCGACAACAACGCCGTGGGCTGGACCGTCGGTGGCTTGTTCAGCCCCGATGAGAACACCCACATCGGTATCAGCTACCGGTCCAAGGTCGAGCACAAGATCACCGGTGGCGACGCTACCTTCGACGTGCCGGCCAACGCCGCTGCCGTGCTGGCCGTGGCACAGCCGGGTCGCTTCACCAGCACCTCGGGCAAGGCCACCCTGACCCTGCCGGCCTCGGCCACCCTGAGCGTGACCCACAACGTCAACGACCGCTGGACCGTGATGGGTGATGTCACCCGCACTGCCTGGTCGACCGCGTTCGATCAGGTCACCATCGACTACGCCTCGGCGCAGCCGGACTCGGTGCTGGAATTCGGCTACCGCGATACGACCTTCGTCTCGCTGGGTACCGACTTCAAGCTGAGCGATACCGTCACCCTGCGCGGCGGTGTCGCGCTGGACCAGACCCCGACCACCAACGCCCACCGCGACGTGCGCGTGCCCGACC
>NZ_JBFULB010000342.1:0-4108 GCF_056400545.1 Stenotrophomonas sp. P5_A8
CTCCCCAACGTGTCCAGCGGTATCGGGAGCCGGCCAGCGGCCGGCACTACCGGGAAGGTGGCTGCTGCGGCAACCGCAACGGCAGCCGACCAACGGTCGGCTCTACCTTTTGCCGATCGAGCCGCGGCTCAGACCGTTTCGTAGGTGCCGTAGCTGCGCAGGCGCGTGTAACGCCTGGCCAGCAGTTCGTCCACCGACAGCTTCTGCAGTTCGTCCAGTTCGTTGAGCAGCACGGCCTTCAGGCGCTTGCCCATCTGGTTCGGGTTGCGGTGGGCGCCGCCGGTCGGCTCGCGCACCACCTTGTCGATCAGGCCCAGGCCCTTCAGGCGCGGGGCGGTCATGCCCAGCTGCTCGGCGGCGTCCTTGGCCTTGCCGGCGTCCTTCCACAGGATCGAGGCGCAGCCTTCGGGGGTGATGGTGGAATACACGCTGTATTCCAGCATCACGGTGCGGTCGCCCACGCCCAGCGCCAGGGCGCCACCGGAGCCGCCTTCGCCGATCACGGTGCAGATCACCGGCACCTTCAGCTCGGCCATTTCCAGCAGGTTGCGCGCGATCGCTTCGGACTGGCCGCGCGATTCGGCGTCGATGCCCGGCCAGGCGCCGGCAGTGTCGATCAGGGTCAGCACCGGCAGGCCGAAGCGTTCGGCCATCTTCATCAGGCGCAGCGCCTTGCGGTAGCCCTCCGGCTTGGGCATGCCGAAGTTGCGCTTGATCTTTTCCTTGGTGTCGCGGCCCTTCTGGTGCCCGATCAGCATCACCGACCGGCCACCGATGCGGGCCAGGCCGCCCATGATGGCCTTGTCGTCGGCGAAGGCGCGGTCGCCGGCCAACTCCTGGAACTCATCGCAGAAGATGCGGATGTAGTCGGCGGTGTACGGGCGCGAGGGGTGGCGGGCCAGCTGCAGGATCTGCCACGAGGACAGGTTGCGGAAGATCTGCGCGGTGCGCACGCGCAGCTTGTCCCGCAGGGCATGCACCTCGGCCTCGACATTGACCGCAGGGCCTGCGCTGGCACTGCGCAGTTCCTGGATCTTCGCCTCCAGATCAGCGATGGGTTGCTCGAAGTCGAGGTAGTTCGGATTCATCGGAAACCGTCGTGAAGAAAAGAGGGAAAGTGTAGCCGAATGCGCCGAAAAGCCCCGTACGCCCTCGTCTGGAAACCGACGGTAGCGCAGCGGGGCGGGGCGCGCCAGTCAGCTCAGGGCACCACCAGCGCGGCACTGCCCATCAGGGTGCTGCGGGTTTCGACGAAGGTGTTGTAGGCCTTGTTGGCGTCGACCGGCAGGCCCGAGCCCAGCGCGGCGGTGGCGACGGTAAAGGCGATCTGCGCCTGCAGCGCTTCCTGCTGCAGCTGCAGCTGGGCGTCGGCCGTGGTGGCCCGGAGGTAGCGCGCGTACAGCTCACGCAGGGGGCCGGCATGGGCGTCGAAGACCGGGTCCAGCGGCGGCAGCGTGGTCGGGGCGGCCTCCAGCGTGTAGTGCGGGGGCTGGTAGCCGGCCGGCTGCTGGCGTCGGTAGGCGCCGGGCTGGCCCGCATTGCCTTCGGCGTAGGCGATGAAGTCGGCGGCGGTGAAGATCTTGGTGCTGATCCGGCCGCCGGTCTCGTCCACATGGGCCACGGTCTGTTCGTCCGGGAACGGCTCGCGCACGCCAAACGTCCAAGCCTGGTCGATGAACAGCGCATGGGTGGTGCTGTACGGACCGTCGAAGCCGACCCCGCCCAGTTCGATGTGGTTGCCGGGGGCGCCGAAGTGCTTGAGCTTGTCTTCGTCGGTGACGTAAATTTCGCTGGCGATCACGTACTCGCCCAGGGTCGGGTTGATCAGGCCGCCCTTGCCACGCGCGTACACGATGAACCGCACATCGCCCAGCGCCGGGGTCTGCAGGTGGTGTTCGCCGGGCTTGAGCTTGACCGGGCGCGAGGCGTGCGCGGCGATTGGCAGTTCGTTGCCGTCGATGCGCAGGGTCAACGGTGTATCGCCCGGGTTGTCGATCTCGAAGGTCTGGGACGGGCTGGAACAGCCGGTGACGGCAACGGCTGCGAGCAGCAGCACGGTCAAACGCTTGATCAAAACAAAGTACCTGTAGTGCGGAGGGCGCGGGTCAGTTGGCCCACGGCGGGCTGTAGCGCACCTTCAGGGTGCGCACGGCGGGATCGGCGCGCAGGGCGTCGACCAGGTGGCTGTCCACGCGCACGGCGGTATCGCCGGCCACGTCGAGCATGCCGGCCACCGGTCCCTGTTCGGAACCGAGCAGCAGATCCAGGCGCAGTGGTGTGCGGCCGGGGCGGTGACGGTCCAGCAGCGCGTTGATGCGCGACCACGCCGGGTCGCCCTGGCGCAGGTCAAGGCGCAGCGACAGACGCGTGGCGTAGTTGGCGCACACCTCGTCGTAATCCCAGCACTGGCGCAGGCGCAACGCGTAGCCGCCGTTGAATTCGTCTTCGCGCAGGCCACCCTTGACGATCAGGATGCGGTCCTTGGTCATCAGGTGGCCGAATTCGGCCAGGCCGTCGGTGAAGGCACTGCACTCCACGCGGCCCTTGCTGTCTTCCAGCTGCATGAAGACCTGGCTTTCGCCCTTGCGGCGCACGCCGACCACCTGGCCGGCCAGGATCACCGGGGTTTCCTGGCGCCACGCGCGCTTCTCCCCGTCCTTGCTCGGGCGCGCCGGCGGGATCAGGCGTTCGAGCATGCCCAGGTCGGTGCCGACCAGTTCCTTGACGTCCTCGGCATAGGGATCGAACGGGTGGCCGCTCAGGTAGAAGCCGAGCGTGTCGCGTTCGCCATCGAGGAGCTGGCCCAGTGCCCATTCCTTGGCTTCGGGCAGGTCCAGCTGCATCGCGGTGCTCTTCGGGCTGGGCGCGCCGAACAGCGAATTCTGCCCGGAGGCCTTCTCGCGGGTGATCTGGTCGGTGGCCTTGAGCACTTCAGGCAACTGCAGCATCAGCGAGGCGCGGTTCTTGCCCAGGCCGTCCATCGCGCCGCAGTTGATCATCGCTTCGAGCGTGCGCCGGTTGAGCTTGCCCGATTCGGCGCGCATGCAGAAATCCAGCAGCGATTCATACGGACCACCGCGCTGGCGCTCTTCCACCACCGCTTCGCATGCGCCCTGGCCGACGCCCTTGATCGCGCCGAGGCCGTACTGGATGGTGTCGGCGCTGGACGCTTCGAACATGTAGGCGGACGCGTTGACCCGCGGCGGCAGCACGGTCAGGCCGAGGTTGCGCACCTCCGCCAGGAAGCCGACCACCTTGTCGGTGTTGTCCATGTCCGAGGACAGCGTCGCGGCCATGAACTCGGCCGGGTAGTGGCGCTTGAGCCAGGCGGTCTGGTAGCTCACCAGCGCGTAGGCGGCGGCGTGCGACTTGTTGAAGCCGTAGCCGGCGAACTTTTCCATCAGGTCGAAGATCGCGTCGGCCTTGGCCTCGCTGACCCCGTCCTTGGCCGCACCTTCGCGGAAGATCTCGCGATGCTTGGCCATTTCGGCCGGCACCTTCTTGCCCATCGCGCGCCGCAGCAGGTCCGCGCCGCCCAGCGAGTAACCGCCGACGATCTGCGCCATCTGCATGACCTGCTCCTGGTACACCATGATGCCGTAGGTGTCTTTCAGGATCGCTTCGGTGCGCGGATCGGGATAGATGATTTCTTCCTGCCCGTGCTTTCGCGCGTTGAAGGAGGGAATCAGGTCCATCGGGCCGGGGCGGTACAGCGACACCAGCGCGATGAGATCTTCGAAGCGGTCGGGGCGCGCGTCTTTCAGCAGGCGGCGCATGCCTGAGGATTCGAACTGGAACACCGCGCCGGTATTGCCGTTGGCGAAGATGTCCTTGTAGGTGGCCGCGTCGTCCAGCGGCAGCGCGGTGATGTCCACCGGCGGAATGCCCGCGCGCTCGTGGCGCTTGTTGATCGCCTTGACCGCCCAGTCGATGATCGTCAGCGTGCGCAGGCCGAGGAAGTCGAACTTGACCAGGCCGATTTCTTCGACGTCGTTCTTGTCGAACTGGGTGACCGGGTTGCGGCCGCGGCCGCCTTCGTCGTGTTCGGCGAACAGCGGGCAGAACTCGGCCAGCGGTTCGGGCGCGATCACCACGCCACCGGCATGCT
>NZ_JBFULB010000343.1:0-4069 GCF_056400545.1 Stenotrophomonas sp. P5_A8
GTACAGGAAGATGCCGGAGAAATTGAACGCGCCTGCCGCGGCCAGGCGCAGCAGGCGCGGGTTGGAGCCCATCCGCACATAGCTGCGCAGCAGTTCGCGCATCGACAGCGGCGTGCGCGCTTGGACCGGGTGGGTTTCCGGCAGCCATTTGCCGGTGGCCAGCAGCAGCACCACGCCGAACAGCACCAGGAACCAGAAGATCAGCGGCCAGTCGCCGCCGCCGAGCAGGATCCAGCCGCCGATGATCGGCGCGATGGCCGGGGCGACGCCGAAGATCATCGACACCTGGCTCATCAGACGCTGCGCGTCGGCACCGTGGTACAGATCGCGGATCACTGCGCGGCCGACGATCACCCCGACCCCGGCGGTGACGCCCTGCAGCGCACGGAACACCAGCAGCGTGGTCATGTCGCGCGACAGCGCGCAGCCGATCGAGGCGCCGATGAACAGCACCAGCCCGCCGATGATCACCCGCTTGCGTCCGAACGCATCGGACAACGGGCCGTGCGCCAGGCTCATCAGGCCGTAGAACAGCAGGTACACGCTGATGGTCTGCTGCACGGCCACCTGGTCGACCTGCATGCGGTCGCCGAGCAGCAGGAAGGCCGGGAAAATGGTATCGATCGAGAACGGACCGAACATCGCCAGGCCTGCGAGCAGCAGGGCAAGGCGGCGGGTCGAGGGTGAGGCGGGCGTCATGCGGTCTTCCGTCTGGGCCGTGCGCACTGCACGGCGGGCGCAAGCCCGGAACGGGCGGCACCAGATGAATACGAGGGTCCGATGATGATAGGCCTTTGTACCGCCGGGCACCATCGCCGGAGGCCCGAGAGGGGCGCCCATACCACCCCGTATTCATGTGCCATGGGGACGCAGCAGAGAAAGCCGCTGGGCTATAATTGGCGGGCACCATGGTGGGAGAAGCGGACACCCGCTGCCGAAGGCGCAACGCCCGTAATCGCTCAGGCCCGATACCACCCGTACCAAAACTCTGGAGAGACCGGCCCATTGCCGGCGCCGAAGGGGCACGAAGCACGCAGATGCGCGCTTTTAAACTCTCAGGCAAAAGGACAGAGGGGCACCCAGGAAGACCGCAAGGTCCGGTGGATCGCTGTCGCCCGCGACACGCCCTGGCCCCGGCTGCCTTCCGAACGTGCGTGCCCACTCTTCGAGATGCCAGCCATGTCCCAGAACACTCCTTCCCTGCGCGAGCTTGAACACAGCCACGCGTTCGTCGAACGCCACATCGGCCCCAACGACGCTGAAATCGCGCAGATGCTCGACGTGGTCGGCCACGCCTCGCTGGACGCGCTGACCGATGCGATCGTCCCGGCCGGAATCAAGTCGCCGGCCCCGCTGGACCTGCCCGAGTCGCTGACCGAAGTGCAGGCACTGGCCAAGATCCGCGCCATCGCCGACAAGAACCAGGTGTTCCGCACCTTCATCGGCCAGGGCTACTACGGCACGCTGACCCCGAACGTCATCCTGCGCAACGTGCTGGAAAACCCGGCGTGGTACACCGCCTACACCCCGTACCAGGCCGAGATTTCGCAGGGCCGCATGGAAGCGCTAATCAACTTCCAGACCCTGTGCGCCGACCTGACCGGCATGGAGATCGCCAACGCCTCGCTGCTGGATGAAGCCACCGCCGCCGCTGAAGCGATGACCCTGGCCAAGCGTTCGGCCAAGTCCAAGTCCGACACCTTCTTCGTGCACGACGCCGTGCACCCGCAGACGCTGGAACTGCTGCGCACCCGCGCCGAGCCGATGGGCATCGTGCTGCGCGTGGGCACCCCGGCCGAGGCGATGGAGGCCGAAGCCTATGGGGTGCTGCTGCAGTACCCGGACACCTTCGGCCATATCGGCGACTACAAGGCGCTGGCCGATGCCGTGCACGCCCGTGGCGGCCTGGTCGCGGTGGCGACCGACCTGCTCGCGCTGACCCTGATCGCCGCCCCCGGCGAATGGGGCGCGGACATCGTGGTCGGCAACTCGCAGCGTTTCGGCGTGCCGTTTGGTTTCGGTGGCCCGCATGCCGCCTTCATGGCCTGCCGCGACGCCTACAAGCGCTCGATGCCGGGCCGCCTGATCGGCGTCTCGGTGGACGCGCAGGGCAATGCCGCCTACCGCCTGACCCTGCAGACGCGCGAGCAGCATATCCGCCGTGAGAAGGCCACTTCCAACATCTGCACCGCGCAGGTGCTGCTGGCGGTGATGGCCTCGATGTATGCCGTGTACCACGGCCCGGAAGGTCTGACCCGCATCGCCCGCCGCACCCATCGCCTGGCCGCGATCCTGGCCAGCGCACTGCGCGCTGCCGGCGTCAATGTGGGCGAGCATTTCTTCGACACCCTGCACGTCAAGGACGTCGACGCCAAGGCGATCCACGCCAAGGCCGCGGCCGCACGCATCAACCTGCGTGCGATCGACAGCGATGCGGTCGGCATCAGCCTGGATGAAACCGCGACCCGCGCCGACATCGTCGCGCTCGGCCAGCTGTTCGGTGCCACGGTCGATGTGGACGCGCTGGACGCGGCCACCGCCGATGCGTTGCCGGCCGGCCTGGTGCGCACCAGCGACTTCCTGACCCACCCGGTGTTCAACACCCACCACAGCGAACACGAACTGCTGCGTTACCTGCGTTCGCTGGCGGACAAGGACCTGGCGATGGATCGCACCATGATCCCGCTGGGCAGCTGCACCATGAAGCTCAACGCCACCGCCGAGATGATCCCGGTGACCTGGCCGGAGTTCGCCAACATCCATCCGCTGGCCCCGGCCGACCAGGCCACCGGTTACAAGGAACTGATCGACGGACTGGAAGCGATGCTGGTGGAATGCACCGGCTACGACGCGGTCAGCCTGCAGCCGAACTCCGGCGCGCAGGGCGAGTACGCCGGCCTGCTGGCGATCCGCGCCTACCACCGCTCGCGCGGTGAGGGCCATCGCGACGTCTGCCTGATCCCGGATTCGGCGCACGGCACCAACCCGGCCTCGGCACAGATGTGCGGCATGAAGGTCGTGGTGACCAAGACCGATGCCAACGGCAACGTCGATCTGGACGACATCCGCGTCAACGCGGAGAAGTACAGCGACCGCCTGGCCGCGCTGATGATCACCTACCCGTCCACGCACGGCGTGTTCGAGGAAGAGGTGGTGGAGATCTGCGAAATCGTGCACAAGCACGGCGGCCAGGTGTACACCGACGGCGCCAACATGAACGCCCTGGTCGGCGTGGCCAAGCCCGGCAAGTGGGGCTCGGACGTGTCGCACCTGAACCTGCACAAGACCTTCTGCATCCCGCACGGCGGCGGCGGCCCGGGCGTGGGCCCGTGTGCGGTCAAGTCGCACCTGGCGCCGTTCCTGCCCAAGGTGCTGGGCGGCGAAGGCGATGTCGGCATGGTCAGCGCGGCCAGCTTCGGCAGCGCCTCGATCCTGCCGATCAGCTGGATGTACATCACCCTGATGGGCACCGCCGGCCTGCGCAAGGCCACCCAGGTCGCGCTGCTCAACGCCAACTACATCGCCAAGCGCCTGGCCCCGCACTTCAAGACCCTGTACACCGGCCGCAATGGCCTGGTGGCACATGAGTGCATCCTGGACGTGCGTCCGCTGGAGAAGACCTCCGGCATCGGCGCTGAGGACGTGGCCAAGCGCCTCATCGACTTCGGCTTCCACGCCCCGACGCTGAGCTTCCCGGTCGCCGGCACGCTGATGGTGGAACCGACCGAGAGCGAATCGCTGCACGAGCTGGACCGCTTCATCAACGCGATGATCCAGATCCGCGAGGAAATCGCCGCCATCGAAGACGGCCGCCTGGACCGCGAGGACAACCCGCTCAAGCACGCCCCGCACACCGCCACGGCGGTCTCGGCCAGCGAGTGGTCGCACGCCTACCCGCGCGAACTGGCGGCCTTCCCGCTGGCCAGCCTGCGCCAGCAGAAGTACTGGCCGCCGGTGGCGCGCGTGGACAACGTGTACGGCGACAAGAACGTGATGTGCGCCTGCATCCCGGTGGATGCGTACAAGGAAGACGAGGGCGTGGAGGTATAAGCCTCCCTGCCCGGATGCA
>NZ_JBFULB010000344.1:0-4054 GCF_056400545.1 Stenotrophomonas sp. P5_A8
GGGCGTGTCGCCAGAAATCCTGCGCTCCAAGTGCCGTCGCCTCAAGCGCGAGCACGACCTGGGCCTGATCGTGATCGACTACCTGCAGCTGATGAGCGTGCCGGGCAACAGCGAAAACCGCGCGACCGAAATCTCGGAGATCTCGCGTTCGTTGAAGGGCCTGGCCAAGGAACTCAACGTGCCGGTGATCGCGCTGTCCCAGCTCAACCGCTCGCTGGAAACGCGTACGGACAAGCGCCCGGTGATGGCCGACCTTCGCGAATCCGGCGCTATCGAGCAGGACGCGGACATGATCGTGTTCATCTACCGCGACGATTACTACAACAAGGAAAACTCGCCGGACAAGGGCTTGGCCGAGATCATCATCGGCAAGCACCGAGGCGGCCCGACCGGCGCGTGCAAGCTCAAGTTCTTCGGTGAATACACGCGCTTCGACAACCTGTCGCACGACTCGGTGGGGTCGTTCGAGTGACGCTGCAGGTGTGAGGCTGCAGGTGTGACGCTGCGGGTGTGACGGTGGTGGCGGCCGTGGGTTGGCAATCCGGTGAATCCGGTGAGTCCGTTTAATCCGGTGAGTCCGGTGAGTCCGTTTAATCCAGTGAGTCCGGTGAATCCGGTGAATCCGAACCGGGTAGGTGCCGACCGTTGGTCGGTACGCTTCGGCACCGGTCCCGGAGCAGGGTAGAGCCGAGCCATGCTCTGCTGCTCTTCCGGCAGCGCTCCGGGTGCGTCAGCCGAGCATGGCTCGGCTCTACCTCCCGCCTATGGCCGGCCGAGCATGGCTCGGCTCTACCTCCGCCTCTGGCCAGCCGAGCATGGCTCGGCTCTACCTCTCGGCTATGGTCAGCCGAGCATGGCTCGGCTCTACCTCTCGGCCCCATTCGCGCGCTGCCGGTGATTTTCACCCGATTCCCTGTTCTTCATCCGCGTATTTCCGCGTCCGTCGGCGCTGGTCGGTGTTCGTCGCGTGCGCCTTGCGGGCCCATCGGCGCGGTCGCAGTGTAGAACCGTGGGCAATGACGCCCGGTGCGGTGGAGACCGACGATGAAGACCCTGTTGGCGCTTGGCGTGTGGTGCCTGCTGTTCGTGCTGTGCTGGCCGCTGGCAATCCTGGCTTTGGTGGCATGGCCGTTCATCTGGTTGGTGAGCCTTCCGTTGCGTCTGGTCGGGATTACCTTCACGGCACTGTTCGCGTTCCTGCGCGCGCTCCTTCTGCTGCCGGCGCGGTTGCTGGGCGGTGGCCCGGTGGCCGCATGAATCGCGTGGATCGCATGAATCGCATGTGCGCAGGTCTGATCGCRCTGTCGCTGGCCGCACCGGCGCTTGCCGCTGACCCGCCCACGGCCTGGGTGGAGCGGCAGAAGGCCAGCGAGGCAGATGCTGATCTAACGCCCACCAAGGACGCCCCCAAGGAACATTGCCGGGTGGTGAAGGAATGGAAGGTGGGCGAGGTGGTCGCGCAGCACCGCATCTGCGAGGATCCGCCGAAGGCGCCGGCCGTGGCGGCGCCGGAGAAGAACGCCAAGCGCGCCTGATGGCCGTTGTGGCGGCGGTGCCAGTATGCCGGCCGCGACCGGCAGCGGTCGCCGTTGGCCGGCTCCACATTTGCCGGGAAGAGCGGCCGACCCGTTATCGGTAGTGCCGGCCGCTGGCCGGCTCCACGCGGGCCCAACAGAAAGAGCTGCCYGGCGCCACCGTTATCGGTATGCCGGCCTCCGGCCGTAACCGGTAGTGCCGGCCGCTGGCCGGCTCCACRYRGGCCCAACAGAAAGCGCAGCCGGCAACGGCCGGCCCTACCAGGGACGCGGATGCGCCCACAAAAAACCCCGCCGCAGCGGGGTTTTTCGTTACGCCATCTACAGGGCTCAGTTGGCCTTGTGGATCGCGCGCTTGTTCACGGCCATCGCCGCATCGTGCACCGCTTCGGACAGCGACGGGTGGGCGTGGCAGATGCGCGCCAGGTCGTCCGAGGAGCCGTTGAACTCCATGGTCAGCACGCCTTCATGGACCAGTTCGGACACGTTGGCGCCGACCAGGTGCATGCCCAGCACGCGGTCGGTTTCAGCGTGCGCCAGCACCTTGACGAAGCCGGCCGGCTCGATCATGGCCACGGCACGGCCGTTGGCGGCGAACGGGAAGCTGCCGGCCTTGTACGGGATACCCTCGGCCTTCAGCTGCTGCTCGGTCTTGCCGACCCAGGCCAGCTCCGGCTCGGTGTAGATGACCCACGGAATGGTGTCGAGGTTGACGTGGCCCGGCAGGCCCGCGATCAGCTCGGCCACGGCGATGCCTTCCTCGAAGCCCTTGTGCGCGAGCATCGGGCCGCGCACGCAGTCACCGACCGCCCAGACGCCATCGACGCCGGTGTGGCAGTGCGCGTCCACTTCGATCTGGCCGCGCTCGTTGATCTTGACGCCGGTGCCTTCGGCCAGCAGGCCCTTGGTGGCGGCGCGACGGCCAACGGCCACCAGCAGCTTGTCCACAGTCAGGGTCTTCTCGCCCTCGGCATCGGCGTAGGTCAGGGCGACTTCCTTCTTCTTGCCCTTGCCGGTCACTTCGGCCTTGGAGACCTTGGCGCCCAGACGGATATCCAGGCCCTGCTTCTTGAATTCCTTGGCGGCCGCCTTGGCCACTTCGGTATCGGCAGCAGCCAGGAACTCCGGCAGCGCCTCCAGGATGGTCACTTCCGAACCCAGGCGCTTCCACACGCTGC
Source organism: Stenotrophomonas sp. P5_A8 (assembly GCF_056400545.1). Taxonomy (NCBI): domain Bacteria; kingdom Pseudomonadati; phylum Pseudomonadota; class Gammaproteobacteria; order Lysobacterales; family Lysobacteraceae; genus Stenotrophomonas; species Stenotrophomonas sp. P5_A8. The sequence goes on from NZ_JBFULB010000344.1 coordinate 2,714, forward strand.
CCAGTTCCAGGCCGATCACGCCGGCGCCGATCACGGCCAGGCGCGCGGGGACTTCAGTGAAGTCCAGGCCGCCGACGTTGTCGACGATGGTGTCGCCGTCGAACTTGGCGAACGGCAGTTCGATCGAGTCCGAACCGGCGGCGATGATCACGTTGGTGCCCTTGAGCTCGACGATGGAGCCGTCGTGCTGGGTGACCTTGACCACGTTGCCCGGCTGCAGCTCACCGAAGCCGTAATAGGCGGCGACCTTGTTGGCCTTGAACAGCATGCCGATGCCGCCGGTGAACTGCTTGACGATCTTGTCCTTGCGGCCAACCATCGCCTCGACGTCCATCTTGGCGTCCTTGAAGGTGATGCCGTGGTCGCCAAAGATGTGGCCCATGTTCCAGAACTGGCGCGAAGAATCCAGCAGCGCCTTGGACGGGATGCAGCCCACGCGCAGGCAGGTACCACCCAGGGCCGGCTTGCCGTCCTTGCCCAGGGCCGCGTCGATGCAGGCGGTCTTCAGGCCCAGCTGCGCGGCGCGGATGGCGGCGTGATAGCCGGCCGGACCGGCACCGATGACGACGACGTCGAATTGTTCAGCCATTGAAATAGTCCTTGTTGCATTCCCGAGCTTCGCTTGAAGCCGGTGGCGAGCAGGCGCCGGGGAGAGAGCAGGGCAGTGCGGTGCATTGCCGTAAAACCAGAACCCCTCCGCGCAGGCGCGGAGGGGCGGGAGGCCTTACAGGCCGAACAGCATGCGGCCCGGGTTTTCCAACTGGTTCTTGATGTCCACCAGGAACTGGACCGAGTCCTTGCCGTCGATGATGCGGTGATCGTAGGACAGCGCCAGGTACATCATCGGCGCGATCACGACCTGGCCGTTCTGGGCGATCGGACGCTCCTTGATGGCGTGCATGCCCAGGATGGCGCTCTGCGGCGGGTTGATGATCGGGGTCGACAGCAGCGAGCCGAAGGTGCCGCCGTTGGTCACGGTGAAGGTGCCGCCCTGCAGTTCTTCCAGGCTCAGCTTGCCGTCACGGGCCTTCTTGGCGTAGTCGGCGATGGTCTTCTCGATGTCGGCAAAGGACATGCGCTCGACGTTGCGCAGCACCGGGGTCACCAGACCCTTGTCGGTCGACACGGCGATCGAGATATCCGAGTAGCCGTGATAGATGACGTCATCGCCGTCGATCGAGGCATTGACCAGCGGGAAGCGCTGCAGCGCATTGGCGGCGGCCTTCACGAAGAAGCTCATGAAGCCCAGCTTGATGCCATGGGCCTTGACGAACTCGTCCTGCAGATCCTTGCGCGCGGCCGAGACCTTGGACAGGTCGACCTCGTTGAAGGTGGTCAGCA
>NZ_JBFULB010000345.1:0-4019 GCF_056400545.1 Stenotrophomonas sp. P5_A8
GGCCAGGCCGCCTACGCGCACTTTGTCGGTACCGGCGAAATCGCCGCGCAGACGCCGGGCGTGGACGCGGTCGCCACCGTCGAACGGCTGGGCATGAGCTCGCAGACGCGGCTGAAGGTGGGCGTGGGTGAGAGCTTCAGTGCCGATCTGGGCGGTGCGCGCAACAGCGGCGACGTGGTGCGAACGCGCTTCGAGGATGGCAGCCATGTGGATGCGCGCCGCGTGGAATACAGTGACAACGTGCCCATGACCCGGCTCAGCGTGCATGCCGCCGACGGCCAGGAGAATGTCGACGCGCGCCGCTACGAGTTCCAGTTCGACCTGCGCAACGCGCCGCAGGCCCAACAGATCGCCGGCATGCTCAACACCGCGCTGACCGGCGACACCCGGCGCGCCGGGCCGGTGCAGGCCGGCGACACCCTCACCCTGGGCTTCAGCGAGGCGCAGATGCGCACGCTGATGCAGCAGACCCAGGCCATGGTGCAGGACCACCCCACCGCCGACCCGCGCTGGCGGTTGTTGGCCGAAGATGGCCACGGCCAGCCGCAGCAGGACGTGGACGCCTTCGCCACCACGCTGGCACGCCTGCAGGGCCAGTCCGCCTATGGCATGGCCGAACGCCTGTTCCATCTTTCCAACGCCGCCGACGGCGACCCGCGCAAGGGCTTCGAGCCGATCGCCGCCAGCGTGGACAGCCCGCGCCTGCGCGACCTGCCCGCACCGTCGCCGCTGCTGCCGCAGGATCCGCGCCATGCCGACAGCCCCGATCACGGGTTGATGCGGCAGAGCCAGAACGCAGTGGGGGCGCTGGATCAGGGCATGGGCCGTCAGCCCGATGCGATGAGCGAGCGTCTGTACATGGGATTGGTGGTGGCGGCACGCCGAGAAGGTCTGGAGCGGATCGACCAGGCGCAGCTCAGCGACGGCGGCCAGTACGCGTTCGCCGTGCAGGGCGAGCCGCATGCGGCGGACCGCAAGCTGGCCCGTGCCGAGACCAGCGAAGCGCTTGCCACGCCGGTGGGTGAGCATGTGCGCGCACTGCAGGAGGTGGCGCCCGCGCACGTACGCGACGCGCAGGCCGAACAGCAGCAGGTGGAAGAGCGTGTGCAGTCGCAGGCGCAGGGGATGTCGCGCTGATGACGCATCCGTGGGCCGCGCTGGCCGTTGCCCTGGCCAGCGCCGGCGCACCGGCTGCAGAACTGCTGCAGCCGGGCATCTATCGGCTGGACCCGGACGCGTGGTTGCAGGCTGCCCCGGCCACGCCAGCCCCAGGCGAGGCGTTCAAGCAGCGCTTCGCGCATGCGATTCCCGCCAGCGCCAAGGTGCGCGTTGCCTTCGTATCGCGCGATCCGCAGGGGCAGCGGAACACGCTGGTATTCGTCACCGACCCGGGCTATCGCTACGACATCAACGGCGAGAACAGGCTCTGCCCGGCCTATGCCTTCCCTGATTGGAACGACCGCTCCGACGCGCAGCCCTACTGTCGCACCAACATCAATGGCGATGGCAGCGAAGCCGCGTTCGACTGGAGCACCACCCAGTTCACTGTGCGCTGGAACGATCGCAAGCGTGCCACCGGCACCGAGCACATCCCGCCGCAGCGCAAACCCACCGCCGATGAGGTCGGGGCCTGCGCGATCAGCGACGTCTGTGCCCCCGAGGCTTACGGTCGCAGCGTCACCCATTACGAGGTGATCCATCCGCGTGATCGCTTCGTGCTACAGCAGGCGCGTGACTATTCCGATGTGTTGTATCTGCCTATCGACGTGGTTGCGCAGGCTGAGCCGTTGGCGACCCGTGCGGGCGAGCCGCTGAAAGCAGGCAGCTATCTCGCGGTGGTATCGCGCACGCCGGCATGGTTCCAGATCGAACGCATCGCATCGGACGGCAGCACTGCGTCAGGCTGGATCGACCGCGATGCGTTGTCTCGACCGGAGTGGGTCGCGCAGACGGCGGTGACGCCGGCGTTCCGGTTCCGGCTGGGCTTCGAGCGCAACGACAGCGATGACGACGACCCGCAACGGGTGCTGAGCGCCATCGACGTTCTGGACGCCACCACCGGCAAGCGCGTGCAGATCCTGCGCGATTTCGATGCCGATCCCATCGGTGGAGCAGGGGACGTGCTGCAACTGGTGGATGCCAACTTCGACGGCCACCCGGACATCCTGGTGCCGGGGATGTCCGGCGGCGCGGGACCAAACAGCACCGACAACGTGTTTCTGTTCGACCCGGCCTCGCAGAACTTTGTCTACGACTCCACCTTGTCAGGCATGCCACAGCTGTCCATCAATGCGGCGCAGCGCACCGTGACCTCTTCCGCGCGCAACGGCTGCTGCGCGCACGCCTCGGAAACCTACCGGTATCGTGACGGCAGCTTGGAATTGTTCGAGAGCTGGGAAGAGGCGCTGTCCGCCGATGGCGAGTCGGTCGACACCACGCGCGGCGTGCTTCGCAACGGCCGCATGACGTACAGCACGGTGCGCAGCCCGGCCGAGCATTGAGCCCGGCCCGGCCTGCCGCCCACCGCCACGATCACCAGTCGGTGGGGGCGTAGTCCTTCAGGAACTGGCCCCAGACGTGCTCGCCGCTGTTGAAGCCGTGGATGATCGGGTCGACGATGCGCGCGGCGCCATCGACGATGTCCAGCGGCGGATGGAAGCGCTCCTGTTCCACCTTCTTCGCGGCCAGATCGGCCGGATCCTCGTCGGTCACCCAGCCGGTGTCGACACTGTTCATGTGGATGCCGTCGTTCTGGTAATCGGCCGCCGAGGTGCGCGTCATCATGTTCAACGCGGCCTTGGCCATGTTGGTATGCGGATGCCGGGTGGTCTTGAAGTTGCGGTAGAACTGCCCCTCCATCGCCGACACGTTGACGATGTGCTTGTCGCGCTCGGGCGTGCGCAGCATCAGCGGCTTCAGCCGCGCATTRATGATGAACGGCGCAATGGCGTTGACCAGCTGGGTCTCCAGCAGTTCCACCGATGGCACTTCGTCCATCTGCATGCGCCACGAATTGCGGCCGCGCAGATCGATCTGCTGCAGGTCCTGGTCCAGGCGGCCATCGGGGAACAGGTGCTGCTGGCCGACCAGTTCGTCATCCAGCAACGGCACCTGCGACAGCTCGGCCGCGCGGGTCAGGCCGTTGGCACCGTTGAAGCCCTGGTCCTGTACCACCGGCAGCGCCGTGGCCGAGGTGGCGCCCAGCAGCTCGGCGCTGCGCAGGCCCTCGTAATCGCCGATCAGGCGGCGCAGCGTCTCGGGCACCTCATGCAGGGCCGCGGTTTCGCCGGCCATCATGTGCGCGTAGAACTGCGGCGGGCGGCGTACCGTCTGGCAGGCGTTGTTGATGATGAAATCCAGGCGCGTGCGCGTGGCCAGCAGTTCGCTGCAGAACGCTTCCACACTGGGCGTGTGGCGCAGGTCCAGCCCGTACACCTGCAGGCGGTGGCCCCACTCGGCGAAGTCGGGCTCTTCGGCGTAACGCGCCGCCGAATCGCGCGGGAAGCGCGTGGTCACGATCAGCTCGGCACCCGCACGCAGCAGCTTCAGCCCGGCCTGGTAGCCGATCTTGACCCGGCCGCCGGTCAGCAGCGCCACGCGGCCGCGCAGGTCGGCGGTCTCGGTGCGCTTGACGAAGTTCAGCTCGGCGCAGGTGGGGCACATCTGGTCGTAGAAATGATGCAGCTGGGTGAACTTCTGCTTGCACACATAGCAATGGCGCAGCTCGGGCGAATGCACCGGTTCAGGCGCTGCGCTGGCGTTCTCGCCGTTGTGCGCATCGTGCAGACCCGCCGCATGCGGCGGGAAGTAGTTCGGCGTGCTGAACACCGGCTTGCGCCGCAGGGCGCGGATGCCGGTTTGATCGAGCAGGGCCTCGGCCTTGCGCACCTTTTCCTGGTGGCGCTGCTTGGCCTGCTGCTTGAGCATCTGCCGGCGCGCCTTCGGCTCGGGGTGATAGACCTTGGCCACTACCTGATGCAGCCGCGCACGATCGGCGTCGGGCAGGGTGTCGAGCACGC
>NZ_JBFULB010000346.1:0-3981 GCF_056400545.1 Stenotrophomonas sp. P5_A8
ATCAAGGAGGAGGCCGCCACGCGGCCGGGGGACATTTGCGCCAGGGGCGCACTGGCCGCTACGGGGCCCATACGCTCGCGACAGACCCGAGCGAGGACACAGCGCGATGCACTCGGGAAGACCGCCTGGAGCCGGCCAGCGGCCGGCACTACCCGTCTACGGAACGACGCATCATCCGCGCGGCGTGGCCGCTACCTGCGCCATTGCCATTCGATCGGCCTCCTCCGGCAACGCCGGCGACGCGCACTGGGCCCCGGCACGGCCTTCCTGCGCCAGCCAGTCGTCCACCACCCCGCCCAGCAGGTCCACTCGCAACGGCAAGGTGATGTGGTCTTCGCCGCGCATCTCGATGTAATGCACGCGCGGACTGGCCGCCGCCAGTCGACGCCCCTGGCTCACCTGCACATGCTGGTCGTCCTGGCCGTGCAGCAACAGCACACAGGCGCGCGTATCGGCCAGCGCGCGCGCGACATCCACGCGGTCCAGGTCCAGGTCCAGGCGCTGGCTGGCCGCGGCGATCACCTGGTTGATGTCCTGGCTGCCGTAGCGCCAGCGCCCGTAGGCGGCCATCGCCTGCGCCTTCCAGCCCCTGGGCTGCAATGACATCAGGTGCGGAATCATGCTGCGGATGGCATCGCCGGCGTTGGCGAAGGACTCCATCGCCACCACCCCGGCAACCCGGTCGCCCAGCTTGTCGGCAGTGAACAACGCAGTGGCCGCGCCGTAGGACACGCCGAACAGATACAGCGGCCCAACCACCTCATGCCGCGCCTGCAGCGCATTGATCACATCGATGACGTCATCGGATTCGAACGTGCCATACCCCGACGGTCCGGCACCCGAATGCCCGTGGTTGCGCAGGTCGATGGTGACCACACGGTAGCCGGACTGGGCCAGCTGCAATGACCACGGCAGCATCGCATCGCCGTTCATCATCCAGCCGTGCAGCAGCACCACCGTGCCGCGCGGTGCCTGCGGCTGGAACGGATGCGGCAGGTCCAGCGCCAGGCCGGTGCGCAGCGGCTCGCCGTTGTCGTGCTGCTGGGCCAGATAGGCGTAGCGCAACCCGTACTGGCCCGGGTCGAAGGCCCGCCAGAAGATCGGCACACCGGCACGCCCGGYCACCCGGCCGTGCCGGTTGGGCACGCTGTCCACGGCCTCGGCGATGCGCGGGATGTCCAGCAACGTGGACACCCCGCCCGGCGCGACCAGGCGATCGCTGAGCGAGGTCGAGCGGGAGGTGGAGGTCAGCGGGGAGCAGGCGGCCAGCCACAGGCCGGCCCCGGCCAGCAACAACAGCAGCAGGCGCTTCATGGGGATACAGGGGGAATCCGATTGAGTCAGGCAGGTTACGGATCGCGCGGTCGGCGCTCTATCGCATCCGTATGACCATCCGATGACACGGCGGCAATGATTCAGCTTGAAGGGCGCGACCGTTGCGGACGCCGATGCCTGGAGTCGCCGGCGGCGCCGCACTCACCCCAGCCACGCCTCCATCGTCGGCCACCAGCCCGCCATCACCTGCGGCCCCTGCATCCGCGTACGCCACCAGCGCAGCGCGGCCCCCTCCTCACCCGGCCGCCAGGCCAGCCAGAACGTCTCGTCCGGCTTGGGTTCCTCAACCGGCTTGATCACCAACCGGCCCTGCGCCACCGCGTGCCGCACGTACGGCGCGGGCAGGAAGCCAAAGCCCAGCCCGGCGCACTGCAGACGGAACTTGCTGACCATGTCCGGCACGGTCACCGTTTCCTGCCCCATCAGCAGGCCGACGGTGCGCGGCAGCAGCCGACGCGCCGAATCAGCCACCGCGATCGCGCAATGCGCGGCCAGCTGCTCGCGGTCCAGGGGACCGGCGACCGCGGCCAGCGGATGCGAAGGCGCCACCGCGAACACGAATTCCACCACGCCCATCGGCTCGACCACATAGCCACCACCACTGGGCCCTTCGCCTGCCGCCCCCACCAGCAGGTCCGCACGCCGGTCCAGCAGCGCCTCCCAGGTGCCGGACAACGACTCGCACAGCAGCCGCACCCGGGTCTGCTCGGCCACCGCATTGAACGCGCGCACGTCCTCAGCCAGCAGCGACGGGGGGAACATCGAATCGACCGCGATGGTCAGCTCCGCCTCCCAGCCCGACGCTACCCGGCGCACCCGCATCTCCAGCTCGCGGGCCGCCCGCAGCAGGTGCCGCCCCTCTTCCAGCAGCGCCTGCCCGGCCGCGGTCAGCTGGGCGCGCGGCCCGATGCGGTCGAACAGTTGCACGCCCAGGTCCTGCTCGAGCTTGGACACGGTGTAGGAAATGGTCGAAGGCACCTTGTGCAGCGCCTTGCCGGCCGCCGCGAACGAGCCGCGTCGGTCGATGGCATCAAGGATCTGCAGGGCGTCGAGGCTGAGCTTGAGCATTCGAATTTTTCGATGATGGCTTACGAAACTATCCGTTTTTCAAACCCGAGGTGCAAGCGGATACTGGCGCCAACAGGAAAGGGCAGCGGCAAACGCCACCCCGACCATCATCGAAACTGTCGAACAAGGAGCATCCCATGCTGCAGGTCCGCAAGAGCAACAGCCGTGGCCACGCCGATCACGGCTGGCTGTCCTCCCACCACACCTTCTCCTTTGCCGGCTACCACGACCCGCGCTATGTCAGCGTCGGTCCACTGCGGGTGATCAACGAAGACCGCGTTCAGGGCGGCCAAGGCTTCGGTACCCACAGCCACGCCAACATGGAGATCATTTCCTACGTGCTGGGCGGCGCACTGGAGCACAAGGACTCGATGGGCACTGGCTCGGTGCTGCGCTACGGCGATGTGCAGCGCATGAGCGCCGGCAGCGGCGTCAGCCACAGCGAGTTCAACCACTCGGCGGACGAACCGGTGCACTTCCTGCAGATCTGGCTGTTCCCCGACCAGGAGAACATCACCCCCAGCTACCAGGAAACCCACTTCGCGCCGGAGACCAAGCGTGGACAGCTGCGGCTGATCGCCTCGAAGGATGGTCGCGACGGCTCGCTGCTGATCCATCAGGACGTGAACCTCTACGCCACCCTTCTCGAGGGCAGTGAACGCGTGCAGTTGCCGCTGGCCCCGCGCCGCGGCGCCTATGTGCAGGTTGCCCGCGGACAGGTACAGGTCAACGGCATCACCCTGGACACCGGCGATGCGCTGCAGATCCGCGACGAGGCCCAGGTGACGCTGGAGAACGCCAGCGACGCCGAAGTGATCGTCTTCGATCTGCCGCTGTAAGGCCCCACCTTACGCGTCCCGAGCTGCTCGGGGCGCGGCGTGCCTGCCGCCCGCTTCGGCGCTGGGAGAGAAGCCGAGTCTCATCTCGATCATGCGATGAAGCTCTCTGATGGGGTGCGGGGGCAATTGGCCTGCAGTGCCTCCCTCCTCCCATGCCAGTGCGATCGCCAGCTGCTCGAGCAATGGACCCGAGTCTACGACTGCGCACTCGAAGCATGTCGCGATCATGGACATATCTCCTGCCCTGGCGCACGCAACAGCGAGGTGAAAGGACGTGCCTCGCTGCTGGTGCAACATCACCAAACCCATGATCCTCTGTGCGGATATCTCAGGCACGGTTGCTAGACAATCCGCAGCAAACATCATGCGCGCTGAACGTCCGTTGCCGTCGCTAAGCAAGTGGATCGTCAAAAAGACAATGTACGACGCCAGGGCCCCTCCTATCGAAAGGCGCCCCGTCGCGCTCAGCTCCCGTCGCCGCTCAATCAAGCACCGCATGGCGCGCTGGGCCTGGTTCGGGTGGGGCGGCAAAAATCCTCGACTGAACGGATTGGCCGTGTTGATTCGCATGCCGCCCAGGTGGGCAAACGCTGACAGCCCTGTAAGTGCCTCCAGCGATTTTTTCAATTCCCGGAAACTCGCCGCCCGGTGCGTCGCCTCGAGACTGCGCCCCAATCGACCGCTTGCAGCCAWTCGCCGAAACCGGGCCACGTTTTCCAGATAGTCATCGACACCATTG
>NZ_JBFULB010000347.1:0-3965 GCF_056400545.1 Stenotrophomonas sp. P5_A8
GAGACGCTCTCCGCAGGGACCTTCAGCAGCAGTTTCGCCGCTGCCGACACCACCGTGCGCTTTGCCTACAACGAAGTGCTGCTTGGCACCGCCTCGCCACCGCCCGCCTGCACCACCCCGGCCGGCGGCGGTGCGACCGGCAACAAGACCGTTGCCTCCGGCTTCCCGTTCACGGTCACCGCCAATGTGCTGCCGCAGTGCAGTACCTATGTCACCACCGACATGGACTTCGGCAGCAATGCCGGCGCCATCACCGGCAACATCGAACGCACCTCGACCATCGGCCTGACCTGCATCAACCGCACTGCCTACACCATCGGCCTGGACAACGGGCAGCATGTGCTCGGCACGACCACCCGGCGCATGCAGCACACCACCAATCCGGCGTACTTCCTTGCCTACGAGCTGTATCGCGACAGCGGCCGCAGCCAGCGCTGGGGCAACACCATCGGGGTGGACACCGCCACCGGCACCGGTACCGGAAGCGCCCAGACCCTGACCGTGTACGGTCGTGCGCCGCCCACCTCGGGCAGCCTGCCCGCCCAGGGCAGCTACAACGATGTAATCACGGTGACCATCACCTACTGACGTCGCAGCGCCTCAAGCCCGGCGGCACCCCGGCCGATAACGGGCAGGCCCCTTCCCTGCGATGTTCCATGATCCTGCGACGGCTTCCCTCCGCCCCGGCCTGCCTGCTCCTGCTCGCGGGCCTCACCGCGTTACCGGCCGCCGCGCAGTCGCAGGGCGGCTTGCGCATCCAACTGCGGATCGTCGCCGACTGCACCTTCGCCGCCGCGCGCGTGTCGCATGCGGACTGCCCGGCACCGCACCAACGCAGCGATGCCCCCATCCCGGTTCCGGCCCAGGTGCGGGCATTGACCCCGGTCGATCCGGCCCGCGGCGACCGGGCCACGGTGACCTACTGATGCGCACTCTCGCCGCGCTGGCGCTGGCCCTGACCCTGCAGCCCGCCGATGCCGGGGCGCTGCAGCTTTCCGTCGGCAGCGTGCAGGTACCGGCCGACCAGGCCGACGCCGAGCTGTGGCTGGACAACCCCGATCCGGCGCCGTGGTCCGGCCAGGCCCGGCTGTACCGCTGGGAACAACACGAAGACGCCGAGCAGCTGCAGACGGCCGAGGACGTGGCACTGAGCCCATCGATACTGGAGATCCCGCCGGGACAGCGGCAGCGCCTGCGGGTGGTCCGGCTCGGTGCCGCGCCGGCGCAGGTCCAGCAGGCCTATCGCCTGGTGATCACGCCGGATCCGGCGCTGCCGGCGGCGACCGCGCCACGCTACTCGCTGCCGGTGTTCCTTGATCCACCCGCCGCGCCCGAGGTAGCGTCGATGCTGCAGATCCGGGTGCGGCCGGGCCCGTCAGCGCAACTGCAGCTTTACAATGGCGGCCCGCGCCACGCCCATCTGGCCGACCTGGTGTTCATCGACAGCCACGGCACCCGCCAGGTTGTGATCGCCGGGCTGGCCGGCTATGTACTGCCCTACCAGCGGCGCACCTGGACGCTCCCGGCGCGTCCGGACCACTACGCCGCCGGCCGGTTCCGGGCCCGCCTGGACCATGCGGCCGAGGCCGATCTGCCCGACCTGCCCCCGGAGATTGCAGCCTCGACGCGCAGCGGGCTATAATCGACCGGATCTCCCGCCTCGTTCGATGCGGGGAACCGTCAACACCGGACGTCACCGGTGAATCCACACCTGCCGCCCATATCCGTGCCGGGGTGCTCCGCAAGGAGTTCGGTCACGGAAGCGACAGGGAAGCCAAACCCCGGAACCACCCGCCTTGCGGCGGACCGCCCAACTATTATCCGTGGCGGCCGGTTCCCTATCAGGAGTTACTGCAATGCCCCAGGTCACCATGCGTCAGATGCTGGAAGCCGGCGTCCATTTCGGCCACCAGACCCGTTACTGGAACCCCAAGATGGGCCAGTACATCTTCGGCGCCCGCGGCAAGATCCACATCATCAACCTGGAAAAGACCGTTCCGCTCTTCAATGACGCGATGAACTTCATTTCCAGCGTCGCGCAGAAGCGCGGCACCATCCTGTTCCTGGGCACCAAGCGCAGCGCCCGCGAGTCGATCCGCGAAGAAGCCGAGCGTTGCGGCATGCCCTTCATGAACCAGCGTTGGCTGGGCGGCACCCTGACCAACTTCCGTACCGTGAAGCAGTCGGTTGCCCGCCTGAAGGAACTGGAAGCCGGYGAAACCGACGGCAGCTTCGAGAAGCTGGTCAAGCACGAAGTGCTGGGCCTGCGTCGCGAGCGTGACAAGCTGGAAGCCTCGCTGGGCGGCATCAAGGACATGAACCGTCTGCCGGACGCGATCTTCGTCATCGACATCGGCCATGAAGACATCGCCATCAAGGAAGCCAAGAAGCTCGGCATCCCGGTGATCGCCGTGGTCGACACCAACTACAACCCGGAGCTGGTGGATTACGCGATCCCGGGCAACGACGACGCCATCCGCGCTGTGCAGCTGTACGCCCGCGCTGCTGCCGACGCCGTGCTGGAAGGCAAGGCTGCTGCGCCGCACGCCGCCACCGTCCGTGAAGAAGAGTTCGCCGACGCTGCTGCCAGCGAAGAAGCCAAGCCGGCCCGCCGCGCTCCGGCCAAGAAGGCCGCTGCTCCGGCTGCTGCTGCCCCGGCTGCCGATGCTCCGGCTGCCGATGCTCCGGCCGCCGACAAGGCTGGCGAAGCCCAGGCCTGATCCAGGCCCACGGTGGGCGCCGCGCGCCCACCGCTCCTGTCCGCTGCCGATGGCGCGATGACAGGACCCTGTCATACGGGCCGGCCACCATGCCGGCCCAACCCCTTTCTTTCGTGAGGAAATCCCGTGGAAATCACTGCTTCCCTGGTCAAGGAACTGCGCGAGCGCACTGGCGCCGGCATGATGGAGTGCAAGAAGGCACTCACCGAAAACGGCKGCAACATCGACGCCTCGGCCGAATGGCTGCGCAAGTCCGGCCTGGCCAAGGCCGACAAGAAGGCTGACCGCGTGGCTGCCGAAGGCATCATCGTGGCGGCTCAGGACGGCAACAAGGCCGTGCTGGTCGAAGTCAACTCCGAAACCGACTTCGTCGCCAAGGACAGCAACTTCCTGGACTTCACCAAGGCCGTTGTCGCCGCCGCCCTGAGCTCGGGCGCTGCCGACATCGACGCGCTGAAGGCCGCCAAGCTGCCGAGCGGCGAGACCGTCGAAGAAGCCCGCGCCGCCGTGATCGCCAAGGTTGGCGAGAAGGTCGACGTGCGTCGCATCGTGCGCCTGGAATCGTCCAACAACGTGGCCGCTTACGTGCACGGTGGCCGCATCGGCGTGCTGGTCGAGCTGGCCGGCGGTGACGCCGAACTGGCCCGTGGCCTGGCCATGCATGTGGCTGCGATGAATCCGCCGCACAACAAGGCAGCCGATGTGCCGGCCGAGTTCGTTGCGAAGGAGAAGGAAATCGAGCTGGCCAAGATGACCGACAAGGACAAGTCCAAGCCGGCCGACATCCTGGAAAAGATCATCAGCGGCAAGATCGCCAAGATCGTCAACGAAGTGACGCTGTACGGCCAGCCGTACGTGCTGGACACCAACCAGTCGGTCGAGCAGGTCCTGAAGGCCGCCGGTGCCGACGTGGTCGGCTTCAAGCGCCTGGCTGTTGGCGAAGGCATCGAGAAGGTTGTCGAAGACTACGCTGCCGAAGTGATGAAGCAGGCCGRTCTGGCCTGATCCCTCCTACGCCATCGCTTGCGGTGGTGTGATGGATCGAAAAAACCCGGCTTCGGTCGGGTTTTTTTGTGGGTGTTTGTTTTTTTTTCGAAGCGGAAAGCGCGGAGCCGAAGCCAAAGCAAAAGCCAAAGCCAAAGCAGTTTGCTGGCTGCTTGGTTTTCAGTGCGGGCTGGCAGGCTTACCCCCTTGCCGGGACACGCCGTAAACCCATCCCTGGGGGCTCGCGGGCGCCATCCATGG
>NZ_JBFULB010000348.1:0-3961 GCF_056400545.1 Stenotrophomonas sp. P5_A8
GGCGTCGGCCATCTGCTTGAGCGCACCGTCACCCTTGTTCCAGATCAGGTCGTCAGGCAGCAGCACCGCGAACGGTTCGTCGCCGACGATCGCCTTGGCGCACAGTACCGCATGGCCCAGCCCCAGCGCCTCGGCCTGRGTGACGAAGATCGCACGCACGCCGTTGGGCAGCACGTGGCGCACCAGCTCCAGCTGCTCCATCTTGCCGGCGCGCTCGAGCTTCTGCTCCAGCTCGTAGGCCTTGTCGAAATAATCGGCCACCGCATGCTTGTAGCGGTTGGTGATGAAGATCAGGGTGTCGCAGCCGGCTTCGATCGCTTCATCGACGGCATATTGGATCAACGGCCGATCGATGATCGGCAGCATTTCCTTGGGAACCGTCTTGGTCGCGGGAAGGAATCGGGTACCGAGACCTGCCACCGGGAAAACCGCCTTGCGGATACGCTTGTTCGTCACAGCCTGTTGGCCTCTCGTGCCGGGAAGGGAAGCACTTTAGCGGACGCGACGTGATCGTCCTGTTGCAGTGGCGAGAACTCCGGCATGGTGGCGAACAGGATGCTGTTGATGGCATCGGTGTCGTAGGTGGCGATCGCTTCGCGCAGGCGCGGGACATTGCCCAGCACCTGCTCGCGGGCGAACGTACGCACGCCGGCTTCGAGGATCTTCGGGTGCGCGGTGGGGCGATAGTCCTCGTCCGAATAGAACAGGGTCTCGTGCAGCTTTTCGCCCGGACGCAGGCCGGTATAGATGATCGCGATGTCCTTGTACGGCTGTTTGCCGGCCAGGCGGATCATCTGCTCGGCGAGCACGCGGATCGGCACCGGCTCGCCCATGTCCAGGGTGTAGATCGCCCCGTGCGACGCCGATGCCGCGGCCTGCAGGATGAGCTGGCAGGCCTCGGGGATGGTCATGAAGTAACGCGTCACTTCCGGATCGGTCACGGTGACCGGCCCGCCCTTGAGGATCTGGTCGCGGAACAGCGGCACCACGCTGCCGGCCGAGGCCAGCACGTTGCCGAAGCGCACAGTCACGAAACGGGTGTGGCTGGTCTTCTGGTCCAGGCTCTGGCAGATCATCTCGGCGTAGCGCTTGCTCGCGCCGAGCGCGTTGACCGGGTCGACCGCCTTGTCGGTGGAGATGAACACGAAATGCTCGATCCGGGCCTCGACACAGGCACGGGCCACCGTTTCGGTGGACAGGATGTTGTTGCGCACCGCCTCACGAAGCTGGCGTTCCAGCACCGGCACCTGCTTGTAGGCGGCGGCATGGAAGACCGCATCGACGCTGGCCATCGACAGCGCGTGGCGGATCACCGCCGGGTCACCGCAATCGCCGAGCACCGCTTCCACTTCCAGGTCGGGGAAGCTGCGGGTGAGCTCGCCCTCGATGGTCAGCAGCAGCAGTTCACTCATTTCCAGCAGGATGATCCGGCCGGCACCGTGACGCGCGCACTGGCGGCACAGCTCCGAACCGATCGAGCCACCGGCGCCGGTCACCAGCACGGTGCGCCCGCCCAGCCAGCCACGGATCAGCGACCAGTCCGGCAGGATCGGCTTGCGACCCAGCAGATCCTCGATCGCCACTTCCTTGAGCTCGCCCGGCAGCGAATGACCGAGCAGCACGTCATTGAGCTTGGGCACCATGCGGAACGGCACGCCGGTGGCCTCACAGATGGCGACCACCCGCTGCATCCCGACCGCATCCAGGGAGGGAATGGCGATCACCAGCAGTCGGGCGGCGGTTTCGCGCACCGCGGCGGGGGCATCGTCCAGCGTGCCGAGAATCGGCAGGCCTTGCAGCTTGGCGCCCTGCAGGTGCGGGGCATCGTCAAGCAGGCCGACCGGCTCGAAATCGCCGGAACGGCGCAGGTCGCGGACCAGCGCCTCGGCGGCCTGGCCGGCACCCAGGATCAGCACCCGACGCGCAGTGGCGTCGTATTGCAGCGACTGGTAGTCCTTCCACGCGCGGTACAACAGGCGTGGCGCGCCCAGCAGCGCCGACAGCGCGAACGGGTAGATCACCAGCACCGACATCGGCACGCCGTTGAAGCGCTTGTAGGCCAGCACGACCACGATGGCGAGCAGGCCGATGAAGCTGGCCTTGAAGATGTTGAGGAGGTCGGCCACGCTGGCGAAACGCCACAGGCCGCGGTACAGGCCCACCCGCCAGAACACCACTGCCTGGATCGCCAGCACCAGCGAGGTGTCGATGTTCCACAGCGGAAGCGAGGGGGCATCGGCCAGCATCGAATAGCGGCCCGCATGCAGCAGCTGCCAGCACGCCCAGACCATGAACAGGTCGTGGACCACGATGGCGCCGCGCGGAATCAAACTGGTAAGACGGTCCTGCCAAGGCGTCATAAAACAAACAATCCTTCTAGTTGCGCATTCCCTTGCGCAGGAGTAGCCACAGGCCGGTCGCGAAGATCATCCACGCGACGGCTACGGCAGCCTCCCACCTCGGCTGCAGATCACTGCAAGCATTAAACACTGTAATACTGAATAGACCAAAAACAAAGTACATCCCTGTGACCAAAGTGTGGCTCAGACCACCTTTGACCGCGCGCTGGTAGAGATGCTGGGTGTGGGGCTCCATCCATCTTTGCCCGGACAGCATGCGCGACAGCAGTGTGAAGCCTGCGTCCACGAGGAACGCCGTGAGCGGCACTAGCAGCAGCAACCAGTTGACCTCGGTCACCACGCTGGCCAGGCAGACCAGGGCGGCAATTGCATAGCCCAGCGCGCCGCTGCCGACATCGCCCATGAAGATCCGTGCCCGCGGGTAGTTGAATGGCAGGAACCCCAGGCACGCCAAGGCCAGGACCAGGCCGGTCAGGGCAAAGGGCGCGGGCATCACCACCGCGAAGGCCAGCCCGGCCAGGATGGCCTGGGTAGTGGCTATGCCGTTGATGCCATCCATGAAGTTCCAGATGTTGATCAACGACGTCGTGAACAGCAGCGCCAGCAGCGCCTGCCACGGATTGCCGCTGGCCTGCCACACCAGCGCGGCCACCAACGCGGCGGCGACCAGATGCACCAGCAACCGGCGGACCGCGGGCAGCGGGCGGTGATCGTCCCACCAGCCAATGCCGGCCACCAGCACCAGGCCAAGACCGAACACCAGCAACTGAAGACGTGCGCCGGGCCACGCCAGCGCAGCTACGCCCGTAGCCAGCAGCAGGGTCAGCACGATCGCGATGCCGCCCCCGCGCGGGGTGGCCACGCCATGGCTGCGGCGTTCGCCGGGCTGATCCATCAGGTTGCGGCGCAGCGCGTAATGGCGCGCACCCCAGGTGAGCGCCGCCGCGATCGCCAGCACCGCCGGCAACCCGACCATCCAGGCCACGGGCATCGCTTAGAGCACCGCGTAGTTCAGCAGCGGCTTGACCGTTCCCCATTCCTTGCAGCTGGGGCACTGCCAGTGGTGCGTACGTGCGCCGAAACCGCAACGCGTGCAGCGATAGGCCGGGTTGCGCACCAGCAGCTGGTCGGTGATGTGCTTGAGGTCATGCAGGGTCGCGGTGGCGTCCGCGCCCTCGGCCAGGGTCAGGTCGATCAGCGCCGATTCGCCACGAACCGACGGACGATCCTTGAGCTGGCGGCCGAGATAGGCGCGCGCCGGGGCCACGCCCTCCTGTTCTTCCATCAACTGGGTCAAGGCCAGCACCGGGGCGATGCCACGGTAATGCTCGGTCATCTCCGACAGGAACGCGCGTGCACCGCCAAGGTCGCCGACCTTGCGGTAGTTCTGCATCAGCGCCTGCAGCACTTCGGGCAGGTATTCGGGATCGTTGCGCGCGGCGCGCTCGAAGGCGCGCACGGCGGCTTCGGCATTGCCCGCATCCGCTTCAAGACGGCCCTCGATGATGCCGGCGCGGACCGACATCGCATCGGCCTGGTAGGCGCGCGCGATGGCCGCCCTCGCCTCCTCGATCTTGCCGGCGCCGCGGAAGCGCTCGGCC
>NZ_JBFULB010000349.1:0-3935 GCF_056400545.1 Stenotrophomonas sp. P5_A8
GTATTCCTGCACGGTGGCCCCGGCGCGGGCGCGTCGCCAACCCACCGGCGGTTTTTCGATCCGGCGCGGTATCGCATCGTACTGATCGACCAGCGTGGCAGTGGCCGCTCCACGCCGTTCGGGGAGTTGCATGACAACACCACCGCGCACCTGGTCGCCGATATCGAAGCGGTACGTGCGCACCTGGGCATCGCGCGTTGGCTGGTGTTTGGCGGTTCGTGGGGGTCGACGCTGGCGCTGGCCTATGCACAGACCCATCCGCAGCGCGCCACCGGGCTGATCGTGCGCGGCGTATACCTGGGGCGCGCCGAGGAAAACCGCTGGTTCAACGAGGCCGATGGCGGGGCGCGCTGGGTGTTTCCCGAGCGTTGGGCACGGTACGAGGCACATATTCCGGAAGCAGAGCGCGGGGCGATGATTGCCGCGTATTGGAAGCGCCTGGACAGCGACGACCTGTCCACGCAGATCGCCGCCGCACAAGCGTGGCTGGGGTGGGAGGACAACGCCGCCACGCTGGTACACGACGTCGATGCTGTCTCCACTGCCGATCCGCTGGACACGTTGGCCAAGGCCCGGATCGAGGCRCATTACTTTCGCCACAACGCGTTTCTCCTGCATGGCCAGCTGCTGCGCGATATCGACCGCATCCGCCACCTGCCGGGTGTGATCGTGCAGGGGCGCTATGACATCATCTGCCCCGCCCGCAGCGCGTGGGACCTGGCCTGTGCCTGGCCCGAGGCCCGGTTGGAGATGGTGTTGTCCGGGCATGGCGCTACCGAACCGGCCACCGCCGACGCGCTGGTGCGTGCGACGGACGATTTCGCCGACCAGATCAGCGGGCCATCGGCGCATTCGATTCAACGTTGAGATGTCGTGACGCGTGGTGGTGATGCGTCTGAAATCGACCTGCAGGAAATGACATGAACCCCTGGATCACCCTGCCCCGTACGTTCTACCAGCGACACCCGACCCAGGTCGCCCCGGACCTGTTGAACAAGCTGCTGGTGCGCGACGACGGCCGCGCCGGCCGCATCGTCGAGGTGGAAGCGTATGCGGGCAGCGAAGACCCGGCAGCCCACTCCTATCGCGGCATGACCGCGCGCACGGCCACCATGTTCGGCGAGGCCGGGCACCTCTACGTGTATTTCAGCTACGGCATGCACTGGGGCAGCAATGCGGTCTGTGGCGAGGTCGGGCAAGGCTGGGGCGTTCTGTTGCGTGCGTTGGAGCCGGTGGACGGTCTCGACCTGGTCCGTGCCGCGCGGCCGGCCATCCGCCGCGATGCCGATCTGGCCAGTGGCCCAGGCCGGCTGTCGCAGGCGATGGGCATCACCAAGGCGCTGGACGGTGCCGATCTGGTGCGCAATGACCGGGGCGTGCGCATCGTCAGCGATGGGATGAACCCGCCGGACGCGCCGGTGGTGGGGCCGCGGATCGGGATCAGCAAGGCGGTGGCGCTGCCCTGGCGCTGGCATGTGCCGGGAAACGCCCACGTGTCGGGACGTCGCAGCGCCAGCACGGGCAAGGGCTGACGGCCCGCGACGGGGCGCCCGCCGATCCCGTTCAGACAGGCAAATCGTCATTCCGGTGTAAAATTCATGGTTTTTAGCCGGAACCATGGCGAAAGCCCCCTACCGACCGTCGGTGCCCGGACCGGCCTTCATCCGCCTGCTGGCGGGGTTTGCCGACGGACCGTTGCCCACCTCCAGCCCGGATATTTCCGATCGCCTCAGCCAATGGGTGGATTGGAATCGGGCGGTAGCGTTGTCGCGGGCGCTGGATGGACGGTTGCCGCCGGTACCGCCGGATGCGCCGGTGTTCGACAGTGCCGAACAGGCCGAATGCGAACGGGTGCGCGCGGTGCTGATCGCCGCGATCATGGCCCCGGCCGAGGGCAAGCGCGCCCTGGYCGATGACTATGCCGCGCATCGCCAGCACTGCGTGAACCTGCAGCGGTCCATGCAGGCCTCCACCGGGCGCCTGCGCGGCCGGCTGCGCGACATGCTCGGTCACCTCTCGCCGGAACTGGCGCGGTTGGCCGAAGTGGATGCGGTGATGGAACAGACCCTGAGCCCGCGCGAGCAGAGCCTGCTGGCTGCGGTGCCGGCGCTGTTGGGACAGCATTTTGAACGCCTGCGCGAGTCGGCGCTGCCAGCGCCGACCGCAGGCGACACCGAGGAAGCGGCGCCGTCCAGACCCAGCGATGGCTGGCTGGCGCGCTTCCACCAGGATATGCAGGACGTGCTGCTGGCCGAACTGGATGTTCGTTTTCAACCGATCGAAGGCCTGCTTGCAGCGCTTCGCCCCCGATAACTGGGACGTCATGTTCAGAACTAGTCTTTATTTCGTTGTCTTCCTTGCCGGCCTGCTGGCGGCGTGCTGGATCGGTGCGGGTTACCTGGGCAGCAATCCGGTCGGTGCCGCGGTCGCGGCGGTGATCGTGGCCTGCTACTGCGCCGGTGCGCTGGAACTACTGCGCTATCGCCAGGCCACGCTCGGTCTTGGCCGGGCGGTCGCGGTCGCGGACGCGGGCGCGGCGCAGGCCGACCTGGCCGGCTGGCTGGCGCGGGTGCCGGACGGGCTGCGCAACGCGGTGCGGCTGCGGGTGGATGGCGAGCGCATCGCCCTGCCCGCTCCGGTACTGACGCCGTACCTGGTGGGCCTGCTGGTGCTGCTGGGCATGCTCGGCACCCTGCTCGGCATGATGGCCACCCTGCGCGGCACCGGTCTGGCGCTGGAAAGCGCCACCGACCTGCAGGCCATCCGTGGCTCACTGGGCGCGCCAGTGGAAGGGCTGGCAGTGGCCTTCGGCACCTCGATCGCCGGCGTGGCGACCTCGGCGATGCTGGGCCTGCTGGCCGCGCTGTGCCGGCGCGAGCGCCTGCAGACCGTGCAACTGCTGGATGCGCAGATCGCCACCAGCCTGCACCCGCATTCGCAGGGCTGGCAGCGTGCCGAGGCCTTCCGCATGGCGCAGGCGCAGGCCGAGCTGATGCCGGCCCTGGTCGAGCGCCTGCATGCGTTGACCGTGGCGATCGAGGAACGCAGCACCCAGACCCAGCAGCAGTTGCTCGACAGCCAGGAGCGTTTCCACGCCAAGGCCGACGCCGAACACGCACGCCTGGCCGCTGCGGTCGAGCTGGCGCTCAAGGACAGCATGGCCGCCAGTGCCCGTGCGGTCGGCGAATCGCTGCAACCGATCATGCAGGACACGATGGCCGCCATTGCCGGCGATACCCGCGCACTGCAGCAGCACGTGGGCGCTGCGGTGGAACAGCAGTTGAGCGGGCTCAACGCCGGCCTTGCAGCCAACCATGCCGCCAACGCGGAGACCTGGCGCGCCGCGCTGGCCGCCCAGCAGCAGAGCAACCAGCAGTCGAGTGAGGCGTTGCGCACTGCGCTGGAGCAGCTGAGCGCCCAGCACGATCAGCGTGCGGTGGGCCTGCTCGATGCACTCTCCGAGCGCATGGCCGACAACGTGCAGCACTGGAGTGCGGCGCAGACCGCGCAGCAGCGGACCCACCAGGCGCTCACCGCCGAGCTGCGCGACAGCCTGGCGCAGTTCACCGGGGAACACGCGCGCCAGGCCAGCGACCTGGCCGATGCGCTGGCGTCCCGCCTGGACGCCACGGCCGAACGCTGGGCAACCGCCCAGCACGCGCAGCAGCAGGCCAACGACAGCCTGGTTGCCGCCCTCGACGCGGCATTGCAGCGGTTGACCGACCAGCACGATGCACGTGCCACCGCGCTGGTCGACTCCCTCGCCAACCGGCTGGAACAGAGCAGCGGGCAGACCGCGGCGCTGTGGCGTGCCGCGCTGGACGAGCAGCAGGCCACCAGCAGCGCGCTGGCCGAACGCAACCAGACGGCCTTGTCAGCGGTTGCCGGCACCTTCGATACCCAGGCCGCCGCGCTGGTGGAGGCGATGCAACAGT
>NZ_JBFULB010000350.1:0-3880 GCF_056400545.1 Stenotrophomonas sp. P5_A8
CGCGCGACCAATCCGGTCCTGTCCCGGCGCGGGGACGTCATCGCCTTCCAGAACGTCGCATCGTGCGGTACGGCCACGGCGATCTCACTGCCCTGCATGTTCTCCCGCATGGCGCGCAGGCACTATGACGACGTTCAAGCCGCAACCGAAGAGAACCTGCTGGACATCCTGCAGCGCACCGGCGTGGACATCCTCTGGCGCAACAACAACAACGGCGGCTGCAAAGGGGTATGCCAGCGCGTGCCCACCGACGACATGCCGGCCCTCAAGGTGGCGGGTCAGTGCGTGAACAAGGACGGCACCTGCCACGACGAGGTGCTGCTGCACCAGCTCGGTGCCCGCATCGATGCCATGAAGGGCGATGCCCTGATCGTGCTGCATCAGATCGGCAGCCATGGGCCGACCTACTTCGAGCGCTATCCCGAACAGGCCACCGTGTTCCGCCCGACCTGCAACAGCAACCAGATCCAGACCTGCACCAACGAGGCGCTGACCAACACCTACGACAACACGCTGGTCTACACCGACCAGGTGCTCGGCAAGACCATCGCCCTGCTGGAGGGATACGCGGACCAGCGCGACGTGGCCATGATCTACGTGTCCGACCATGGTGAATCGCTGGGCGAACGCGGGATGTACCTRCACGGCACGCCGTACGTCATTGCGCCCCCTGAGCAGACGAGCGTGCCCATGCTGATGTGGTTCTCCCCGGCCTTCGCTCGGCATGCCGGCCTGGATCTCGCCTGCCTGCGCGGMAACGCCCAGGGTGAGCGCTACAGCCACGACAACCTCTACCACTCCCTCCTCGGGCTGTTCGATGTGGAAAGCGGCGTGTATCAGAAGGGGCTGGACCTGTTCGCCGGGTGCCGCGCCCCGGCGCCAGGCTGACCGCTCCACGGCATCGCCTCACCCGCGGGGCGTGCGCCGTCCCGCTCGTCCCTCAGGCCCCGCCATTGGCCCCAAACCCTTGTGCCGCCGTCCCTTTCCGCGTGCCATCGGCGCTACGGCCCCGCATGCTGCGGCTCCCTTATCCGTCCTGCTCGCATGACCCGACGACACGATATCGACGCCCTGCGCGTCCTCGCCTTCGCGCTGCTCATCCTCTATCACCTCGCCATGGCCTACGTGGACGGCTGGGGCTTCCATCTGAAGAGCACCCACACCACGCCCGACCTGCAGTGGCCCATGCGCCTGCTCAACGGCTGGCGGATGTCCCTGCTGTTCCTGATTTCCGGCGTGGCCATCGCGCTGCTGGGCCCCGGCCTGCGGCGCGGTCGATTCGCGGCCGTGCGGAGCTGGCGGCTGCTGCTGCCCCTGCTGTTTGGCATGTTCGTGGTGGTCCCCATCCAGCCCTACTGCGAGGCGGTCAGCAATGGCGCCGCCTCGCCCGGGTTCGGGGCTTTCCTACTGCGCTACTGGCAGATCCGGCCCTGGCCGCCCGGCAGCTTTGCCGGCGCACCGTTTGGCATCACCTGGAACCATCTCTGGTACCTGGCCTACCTGTGGTGCTACAGCATGCTGCTGGTGCTGCTCAAGCCACTGCTGGATTCGGCACCGGTCCGCCGCGCCACGGCACGGTTTGCGGGCGCTCCCGGGCGGCTGCTCCTGTTCCTGCMCGCGGGGATCCTGCTGCTGTGGCTGGTGTGGCTGGCACCCGCGCATCCAGCCACMAATACGCTGGTGAACGACACGTATCAGCATGCCAAGTACCTGACCGTCTTCCTGATCGGGTATCTGCTTGGCAGGGAGCCTGCCTTCTGGGAGCGCGCGGTTGCCCTGCGCTGGACCAGCCTGGCCGCCGTGGGTTGCGCGGTCTGCTGGTATTTCCTGCTGGAAGCACTGGGCCAGTGGCTGCCGGCCGACGCGGTATTACGTCGCTGGCCCGCATCGTTCTGGAGCGTGCAGTCGAAATTCTGCGAGATGCTCTACGTGTGGGGCGTCCTGTTGACCCTCCTGGGCTGGGCCAGGCGCTATCTGGATCGACCGTTCCGCTGGCTGCCCTATTGCACCGAGGCCGTCTACCCGTGGTACATCCTCCACCAGAGCCTGCTCATCGCGGCGCTGTATTGGTTGAAGCCGCTGCAGCTTGGGCCCGTGCTTGAGCCGCTGCTGGTATTGATGGCAACGGTGGTCGGCTGCCTGCTGCTACACGAGTGCCTGATTCGTCGTGTGCGCTGGATCCGGCCGCTGTTCGGGCTCAAGGCGGTAAGCGAGGACGCTCCCCGGCGCCACACGGCCGTCACGGACGCGCGCGCATAACGTGCGCACCCCGCGAGCATGGGGGTAGATCGTCCCGACCATCGAGCCTGCGCACGTGAATCCACCGCCCCCCGCCCTGCAGCCGTCCCGCTCGCCTGATCGCGCGCTCGACGGGGTCAACTTCTTCCTGGCCGATGTGCGCGACGGATTGGGCCCCTACCTGGCGATCTACCTGCTGGCGGTCCACAAGTGGGAACCGGCCAGCATCGGCGCGGTCATGACCGTGGCCGGGCTCACCGCCCTGGTCGCGCAGACACCGGCAGGCGCCTTGATCGACCGGGTGAACGCCAAGCGCGCGACGGTCGTGATCGCCGCGATACTGGTCACCGTCAGCTGCCTGGTCCTGCCCTGGACCACCTCGTTCACCCTCGTGGCCATCACCCAGGCGGTGAGTGCCATCGCCGGCACGGTCTTTGCCCCGGCCATCGCGGCCATATCGCTGGGTATCGGCGGACCGCGGGTGTTCGCACGGCGCATGGGCCGCAACGAAACCTTCAACCATGCGGGCAACGCCGTCGCCGCGGTGCTGGCGGGCGGGCTGGCCTATGTGGGCGGACCGGTCGTGGTGTTCTACCTGATGGCGGCCATGACGCTGGCCAGCATCGCCGCCGTGCTGATGATTCCGGCAGCGGCCATCGACCACGAGCGCGCGCGTGGATTGCCCTCCCCACGCCAGGACGCGCCCGCGCCGACCTCGGTCCTGCGGCTGTTGCACGACAGAACGTTGATGATCCTGGCGGCCTGCTGTGCGCTGTTCCACCTGGCCAATGCGGCGATGCTTCCCCTGGTGGGCCAGAAGCTGTCCCAGACCAGCCCCGAGCTGGCCACCACGCTCACCGCCGCCTGCATCGTGGCGGCACAGCTGGTCATGGTGCCGGCCGCACTGCTGGTCGGAAACCGGGCCGACGCCTGGGGACGCAGGCCGCTGCTGCTGGCCGCCTTCCTCATCCTGCCGATCCGCGGCGTGCTGTATCCCCTGTCCGACGCGCCCGCCTGGCTGCTGGGCGTGCAGCTGCTCGACGGCATTGGTGCCGGCATCTTCGGCGCCCTGCTGCCGGTCATCGTCAGTGACCTGACCCAGGGGACCGGTCGCTTCAACGTCACGCTGGGGGCGGTGTCCACCGCCTTCGGGCTGGGCGCCGCCTTCAGTCCTGGGCTGGCCGGGTTGATCGTGCAGTTCGCTGGGTATGATGTCGCGTTCCTGACCTTGGCGGCCATCGCTGCCCTCGCCTTCGTCCTGGCCATGGCCATGCCGGAGACCCGGCCCCAGGCCAGCGATACCACCGCCGAACCTGCAACAACGGCATCCAACGCCCGCCTTTGAGTTTTTCCCGAGCCATTGATGCACATTCCAACCACGTCCCTGATCATCTGGACGGTAACCGCCGTCGCCACCTGCGGTGTCATCTTTCGCCCCTGGCGCGTTCCCGAGTACGCCTGGGCACTGGGCGCGGCCGCGCTGCTGACCGTTACCGGGCTGCTGCCTTTGAATGCGGCCATGGCCGCCGTGGCCGAAGGCGGCGACGTCTACCTCTTCCTGATCGGCATGATGGTGCTGGCCGAGCTGGCACGGCAGGAAGGGCTGTTCGACTGGTTGGCCGCGTATGCGGTGCAGCACGCC
>NZ_JBFULB010000351.1:0-3867 GCF_056400545.1 Stenotrophomonas sp. P5_A8
GATCACCCCGGTGCACCTGGTGCGCGATGGTGGACAGCAGCACAGCGCGGCCTATGCCGCGCTCAATCCCCAGGAACTGGTGCCCACGCTGTGCCATGACGGGCAGGTGCTGCGGCAGTCGATGGCGATCCTGGAATACCTGGACGAGGTGTTCCCGCTGCCGGCGCTGCTGCCCGACGATGCGGCCGGGCGTGCGCGGGTGCGCGGTCTGGCACAGTTGGTGGCGTGCGATGTGCACCCGCTCAACAACCTGCGGGTGATGCAGTTCTTCAGCGACACCTGGAACGTGCCGCAGGTCGAGCGCGATGACTGGACCCGGCACTGGATGCGGGTGGGGTTCGACGCGATGGAGCGGATGCTGGTCGAATCGGTCGATACCGGTCGCTTCTGCCATGGCGACAGCCCGAGCCTTGCCGACTGCTGTCTTGTCCCGCAGCTGTACAACGCGCGCCGCTTCAACCTGGACCTGGAGCCGTACCCGACCCTGGCCCGGATCGATGCGGCGTGCCTTGCCTTGCCGGCCTTCGACACGGCGCGCCCGGAAAACCAGCCCGACGCCGCCTGACCGGCGGTAACGCGCAGGGTAGTGCCGGCCGTTGGCCGGCKCCTCAAAAGACTGGATCGAAACCGCACCGGTAGAGCCACGCAACGCGTGGCTCCCCGATCACCCCTCAGAACCCGTGCGTGATCGCCGCCGGCGCACTGTTGGCCGAGAAATCCGCGTACGGATCGTGCTCGCCACTGCCACCTTCGGACAGCCGGAACTTCAACGCCAGGCCATCGCGCGAGTCGGCCGCGCGCAGCGCTTCCTCCTGCTCGATGATGCCGTTCTTGGCCATCCGGAACAGGCACTGGTCGAAGCTCTCCATGCCTTCTTCCAGCGAGGCTTCCATCGCAGCCTTGATCTCATGCACCTGGCCGCGGCGCAGCAGATCGCGGATCATCGGGGTGTTGATCAACACCTCGGTGGCCGGCAGGCGACGCCCGTCCTTACCCTTCACCAGGCGCTGGGACACCACCGCGCGCAGGTTCAGCGACAGGTTCATCAGCACGTTGCGGTGGGCGCTTTCCGGGAAGAAGTTGAGGATGCGCTCGATGGTCTGGTCGGCGTTGTTGGAGTGCAGCGTGGCCAGGCACAGGTGCCCGGTCTCGGCGAAGGCGATGGCCGCCTCCATGGTTTCGGCATCCAGGATCTCGCCGATCAGGATCACGTCCGGCGCTTCACGCATCGCGTTCTTCAGCGCGTTGTGGAAGGCGTGCGTATCCAGCCCGACCTCGCGCTGGTTGACGATGGACATCTTGTGCTTGTGCAGGTACTCGATCGGGTCCTCGATGGTGAGGATGTGCCCGGTCGTGGTGCTGTTGCGGTGGTCGATCATCGAGGCCAGCGAGGTCGACTTGCCCGAACCGGTCGAGCCGACCACCAGCACCAGCCCGCGCGGGGTCATGATGACGTCCTTGAGCACCTGCGGCAGGTTGAGCTCTTCGATGCTGGGAATCTTGCTGCGGATGGCACGGATCACCATGCCCACCTCGCCGCGCTGCTTGAACACGTTGACGCGGAAGCGCCCGGCCTCGGCCAGGGCGATGGCCATGTTGAGCTCCAGCTCGCGCTCGAACTCGGGCACCTGGCCCTCGTCCATCAGCGAGTAGGCGATCTTCTTGACCATTCCCGGCGGCAGGCCGGTATTGCCCAGCGGGTACAACTTGCCCTCGATCTTGATGTATACCGGTGCTCCGGTCGTCAAGAACATGTCCGAAGCGTTCTTTTCGGTCATCAGCTTCAGGAAATAGCCGATATCCATGCGAAATGTTTCCCCAACAATCGGCCGCGTGCCATTGCAAGCACGCCGCAGGCTTCCGACAATGGCCGCGCTCCTACTTCTGGCGACGGCACCCCCAATGAATCCTAGCTTCGCACAAATACGACGTGTCCCGTACCGGACGCTGCTGATATGCGTGACGGTGTGCACACTCGCGTTCGCAGGCGCCGCCCAGGCGCAGGACGGCGCGCTGGAGCTGATGCAGGCCCGGCAGGCGGTCGACAAGGCCACCCAGGCCGATGCCGACCAGTACGCCCCGGACCTGATCGCCGTGGCCCGGCAAGGGCTTGAACAGGCCCAGCGCGCGGCCGGCGACCGCCGCGAGCGCAAGAACGCCCCGGCCCTGGCCGTTCGCGCCACGGTCGATGCCGACCTGGCCCGCGCCCGCAGCGAGGAGGCCACGGCCACCGCCCAGCTGCAGCTGCGCCGCAATGAGGTGACCCAGCTGCAACGCCAGCTCGCCACCGGGGAGAACCGCTGATGAAGGTTTCGCCGATGAAGTCCCCGACGCTGCGTGCCTCCACCCTGCTGCTGGCCGCCAGCCTGGCCCTGCCGCTGCTGGCCCAGGCGGCCGAAGACCCGGCCGTGGCCCAGTTGAGCCAGCGGCTGATGGCCATCCAGGCCAACCCCGATGCGGCCCAGTTGGGCGCCTTCGAGCGGCTGCAGGCCCAGCAGGCGGTCGCGGAGCTGGCCAAGGCCAAGCGCCGTGATGTGGACCAGGCCCGTTACCTGGCCGAGCGCCGGGTCGAGATCGCCGAAACCAGCGTACGTGCCGCGCTGGCCCAGCGCGAGGTCGACCAGCTCGAACGCACCCGCAGCGAGCTGCTGATCGAAGCCAGCCGCCGCGATGCCCAGCGCGCCCGCCAGGAGGCCGAACGCCTGCGCGTGCAGGCGCAGATCCAGGCCGAGGAGAGCGAGCGCCTGCGCGTGGCCGCCGAACAGGAAGCCCTGGCCCGCCAGGATGCCGAAACCGCGCTGACCAGCGTGGCCGGCAAGCAGACCGCGCGCCTGAGCGCAGCCCAGCAGAGCGCGGCCAAGCTGGCCCGCGAAGAGGCCGAACTGGTCTCGGGCAACAAGCTGCCGGGGTCGAAGTTCGACACCCGCGGCGAGGTCTTCACCTTCAACGGCGATGCCTTCGCCGCCGGCAAGGGTGCTTTGTCGGCCGGGGCCAAGGGCCAGGCCAAGGCGCTGGCCGAGTACCTCAACATCGGCAAGAAGGGTCGGGTGCGGATCGAGGCCTATGATGCCGCCGCCGGGGTGGGCGATCAGCGTGCCCAGGCCCTGCGCGACGCGCTGGTGGCCGCGGGCGTCAGCGCCAGCCGGCTGCAGGTGAGCGGCAAGAAGGCGGCGGCGACCAAGGCGCGTTCGGCCGAGGTGATCATCGCGCCCTGAGAACGGCGCGGTGGTCGACCACGATCGTTGGTTGTGATGCAACTGCTTGTTTTCGTTTAATTTTCGTTGTTCTGCGTGTTCAGCCTGAACCTCTGCTGGGCCACATCGAAAATTTCAGATGAAACGCTTGAAGACCCTCCGGAGCAGGCGTAGGGTCAGTTGTCCGGGTGGCCTTCCGCGACCCGGACGATTGGAGGGCCGGGCCGATGAACCGAGGGCTTGAACCACAGCAGTCTGCAGTCCGGGCAGTCCCGGTTGCACGTGCAGGTTCGGTTGCGGTTCGTGTCCGGCGCTCCACCCAAAAGCAACGCCCCGTGCCGTGAGGCCGGGGCGTTCTTGTTTCTGCAACAAGCGATAGGAGGTTCATCATGTTCGAAGGTCAGCCCCAGAGCGAGATCGATGCACGCCGCAAGCGTGACCCGGAATTCAAGGCACTGTACGAGCGGCACCAGAAGTTGAACAAAAAGTGCATGGATGCCCAGCTGGGTGTGTTGCCGATAGACGATCTGACCCTGGGCCGGATGAAGCGTGAGAAGCTGCTGGCCAAGCAGAAGCTGGAACGGATGTACGACTCCCCCATGCATTGAGCCCTTTGGGTACCGGCCTACGGTCGGTACCTTCCCCCGTCGACGCGGGCGGCGTCCGTCTCCTC
>NZ_JBFULB010000352.1:0-3858 GCF_056400545.1 Stenotrophomonas sp. P5_A8
GTGCATGGTGGCCCACTGCGCCTTGGCCTGGTCCACGCCCTGCTGGAAGGCAGCGGCCGTCTGTGGGTTGGACTTGTCGAAGCAGGCCTTGGCGCGGGTCAGGTAGGCCTCACAGGCCTGGGGCAGGCCCGCGCCGATGCCGGCATCGGTGGACGCTGCAGCGGTGGACGGTGCAGCCGCCGCCGGGGTTGGGGTAGCAGGCGCGGCAGCGTCGTCCTTCTTGCCACACGCCACCAGGCCGGTGAGGGCCACCGCGAGAATCAATGCGTTCTTGAACATGATCATTCCTTGATTGAAGCGTCAGGGGTTTCCAATGCCTGCATGTCAGTCTCCGGTCGCGCACGTCCGGGGGCATGTCGGCAGGTGCACTTCTAGCAGCAAACTCCAGTCGCGTCATGCTGCAGCCGAACGTGCAGGCAACCGGTCCCGACTCATCCTCCGGTCGGCGCCGACCGGGCGCGTGCCTCGTCCGCACAGAAGCCGACCGTGGCCAGCACCAATGCGTTTCCACTGTCCTGCTCGTTCTTCGCCGCCTCCGCAGCCTGCCGGGCAATGGCCTGTGCCAGCCGGCGCGGGCAGTCCGGCGCAGCGCGCACATCGTCCAGCGATGCCCACTGCGCCAACAGGTGCGCATCCAGCACGTCGATGCGGTCCCGGATGACCTCCAGCGGCGGAGCCGGCGGCACCTGCGTGCCCAGCAGGAAGCGGTGTACGTCAATGTGCTGCAGCAGCTTGTTGGCCTCGATCAGCTGGCGATAGGTGGCCACCACGCTGTCCGGGTCCAACCCCATCTGCAGGGCGCGTGCGCGCTTGTCGGCGAGCACGGCCGCCTCGCGCCGAGGGTCTTCGATCGGGCGTCCGGCGGGAAACTTGTATGCCGCCACGTCGTGGGCGATCGCGTTGCGCGCCGCCACCTGTGCGATCCAGTCGGCCAGGCTGTCCTGCGGCGCGCGGGCGGACGCGGTGGCAGACAGCACCAGGCTGCAAAGGATGCCGATGACCGTGATAGTGCGTACAGGAATCATCGTCAGGCGCCGGGCAAAGGATGCCGCCGATTCTGCCCGACCTGGCCGCGCCCCGTTGCCGGGTCGATCACAGTACAGGCCATCTCCCTGCACGGCGGCCCGGATACGACAACGCCGGCACAAGGCCGGCGCAGTCGAACACCCGCAGGCAAGCTGCTTAGTGCTTGAGCGTCTTGCGCAGGCGCTCCAGCGCCTGCAGCTGGACGACCGCTTCGGCCAGCTTCTGCTGGGCCTGGGCCACGTCCATTGCCTCACCACGATTGGCCAGCATGCGCTCGGYTTCTTCCTTGGCCTTGCGCACCGATGCTTCGTCGATGTCCTGGGCACGGATCGCGGTGTCGGCCAGCACGGTCACGACCTGCGGCTGCACTTCGAGGATGCCGCCGGAAATGGCGAAATCGAGCTGCTCGCCGTTGGCCGTGGTCACCACCACCTTGCCCGGCTTCAACCGGGTGATCAGCGGGGCATGCTTGGGCGCGATGCCCAGCTCGCCCAGCTCGCCGGTGGCCACGACCAGGGTCGCTTCACCACGGAAAATTTCCTGCTCGGCGCTGACGATGTCGCAACGGATGGTGCTCATGTAACTCTCTTCGCTAAGGGGCGGGTTGAACCCACCGCAGGTGTTCCGCAGCGGTGGGCGCGAGCCCACCCCGTGTCACGGTCGGGACGGGCGTGTGCCCGTCCCCGCCGCATCAGGCCTTCTCGGCCATCTTCTTGGCCTTCTCGACCGCTTCTTCAATGCTGCCGACCATGTAGAACGCCTGCTCCGGCAGGTGATCGTACTCACCATCAACGATGGCCTTGAAGCCACGGATGGTGTCCTTCAGCGACACGTACTTGCCCGGCGAGCCGGTGAACACTTCGGCCACGTGGAACGGCTGGCTGAAGAAGCGCTCGATCTTGCGGGCGCGGGTCACGGCCTGCTTGTCTTCTTCGGACAGTTCGTCCATGCCCAGGATGGCGATGATGTCCTTCAGTTCCTTGTACTTCTGCAAGGTCTGCTGGACGCGCTGGGCGGTGTCGTAATGCTCGTGGCCGATGACCAGCGGATCCATCTGGCGGCTGGTCGAATCGAGCGGATCCACGGCCGGGTAGATACCCAGCGAGGCGATCGAACGCGACAGGGTCACGGTCGAGTCCAAGTGGGCGAACGTGGTGGCCGGCGACGGATCGGTCAAGTCATCGGCGGGCACGTAGACGGCCTGGATCGAGGTGATCGAGCCATTCTTGGTCGAGGTGATGCGCTCCTGCAGGACGCCCATWTCCTCGGCCAGGGTCGGCTGGTAGCCCACGGCCGACGGCATACGACCCAGCAGTGCCGACACTTCGGTACCGGCCAGGGTGTAGCGGTAGATGTTGTCCACGAACAGCAGCACGTCCTTGCCCTTGCCGTTCTCGTCCTTCTCGTCGCGGAAGTACTCGGCCATGGTCAGGCCGGTCAGGGCGACGCGCAGACGGTTGCCCGGCGGCTCGTTCATCTGGCCGTACACCATCGCGACCTTGTCCAGGACGTTGGAGTCCTTCATCTCGTGGTAGAAGTCGTTGCCCTCACGGGTACGCTCACCCACGCCGGCGAACACGGACAGACCGCTGTGCGCCTTGGCGATGTTGTTGATCAGTTCCATCATGTTGACGGTCTTGCCGACGCCGGCGCCGCCGAACAGGCCGACCTTGCCGCCCTTGGCGAACGGGCACATCAGGTCGATGACCTTGATGCCGGTTTCCAGCAGCTCGGTCGCCGGGGACTGGTCTTCGTACGACGGGGCGGCACGATGGATTTCCCAGGTATCACTGGCGGCCACCGGGCCGGCTTCGTCGATCGGACGGCCCAGCACGTCCATGATGCGGCCCAGGGTGCCTGCGCCGACCGGCACCGAGATGGCGCGTTCGGTGTTGGTGGCAACCAGGTTGCGCTTCAGGCCGTCGGTGGAGCCCAGCGCGATGCAACGGACCACGCCGTCACCCAGCTGCTGCTGCACTTCCAGTGTGATTTCGGTGTTGTCCACCTTCAGCGCGTGGTACACCCTCGGCACCGACTCGCGGGGGAATTCGACGTCGACGACGGCGCCGATGATCTGAACGATCTTGCCCTGACTCATTGCTGCAATCCTCTAATGTGTGCTTTGACTGTGCGCGTCAGACTGCTGCCGCGCCGCCGACGATTTCGGAGATTTCCTGGGTGATCGCTGCCTGGCGGGCCTTGTTGTAGACCAGCTGCAGGGTTCCGATCAGCTTGTTCGCGTTGTCACTGGCCGACTTCATCGCGACCATGCGGGCTGCATGCTCGGACGCGACGTTTTCCAGCACGGCCTGGTACACCAGCGACTCGACGTAACGCGTCATCACGTGCTCGAGCACGGTCGCGGCGTCGGGTTCGTACAGGTAGTCCCAGTCGTGGTGCGCGACCTGCTTCTCAGCGGCCGGCAACGGCAGCAGCTGGTCGAAGCTGGCCTTCTGCGTCATCGTGTTGATGAAGCGGTTGTAGACCAGGTACACGCGATCGACCTTGCCTTCGGTGAAGGCATCGAGCATCACCTTGATCACGCCGATCAGCTGCTCCAGGTGCGGCACGTCGCCCATGTGGGTAACGCTACCGACCATGTTGACCTTGATCCGGCGGAAGAAGGTCGATGCCTTCTGGCCCACGGTCACCACGTCGATCTCGGCGCCCTTGTCCTGGTACTGGCGAACCTCGCCCAGCATCTTGCGGAACAGGTTGTTGTTCAGGCCACCGGCCAGGCCACGGTCGGAGGAGATCACGATGTAACCGACCCGCTTGACCTCGTCACGCTGGACCAGGAACGGATGCTGGTAATCGGTGCTGGCCTGGGCC